>JAFYLQ010000042.1 GCA_017550105.1 Clostridia bacterium
CATTTTATTCTCCAAATAAACTATTAATCTAAAGTAGCTGACTCTAAGAATCTAATTGTTTTAGCATCTAAATCCACTTCATAATTTATACCCAAAGGTAATAACCCTGAACCGAAAGCATGTCCGATATTAACATTGTAAATTATGGGTAATTCTTCACTGTTAAACTCTTTTAATATCTTCAGATATATTTCTTTGTACTCTTCATAATATGTTTCATCCATAGGCTTTCCTACGATAATACCGTTGATATTATTCAATATGCCTTGAGCACCCAAATTTCTGAGATAATACGTCAAAAAGTTTGGTGTTATTTTTTCTTCAGATGTTTCAATTAAAAGTATTTTGTCTTTCCAGTCATCTGCTTTCAGCCAAATTTCAGTTTCTAAAAGCATTGGAATTACATCTATACAACCGCCAAGTAATTGACCTGTTCTTTTACCTTTACCTGATATGACCTCATAACCGTGTTCTTCTTTTGTTAATTTCCTTTGAACATTGATGTTTTCTTCGTTCCAAAACACATGATCATTTGACCAATATTCACTTGATTTGACACAGTAGTTTTCACTGTTTTCAAATAAGATTTTTTTAACAGCCTCTTTGGTATAATCAAACATTTTGACATATTCGCCAAAGCTACACATAACAGACGGACCATAATATGAAATTAATCCTGCTTTATGTAAAATAAAATGAGTGACAGTTGTATCTGAATATCCCATAAAAATTTTCGGATTATTCCTGATAACATCATAATCAATATACGGCAATATTCTTATTGAATCCTCACCGCCTATCGCACTGAATACTCCTTTAATTGTTTTATCTTTAAAAGCATCCATTAAGTCTTTTGCTCTGAGTTCCGGGTGCTCATAAACAAAATCCGTTCCTTTTAATGCATTAGGCATAGCAACAACTTCAAGACCAAAATCATTTTCGAGTCTTTCTTTTGCTATATAATATTTATGTATTAAATCCTCATCACCTAATCCGCCCCACGATAAACTTACTATCG
Organism: Clostridia bacterium; assembly: GCA_017550105.1. Taxonomy (GTDB): domain Bacteria; phylum Bacillota; class Clostridia; order Oscillospirales; family Acutalibacteraceae; genus DTU089. The sequence continues at coordinate 1,019 of JAFYLQ010000042.1, forward strand.
CTATTTTGTCACCTTTTTTCAACTTTTGGGGTTTAATCATACAAATCACATCCTTATGAATTTAATTCTTTCTCCATAAACCCAACTGTAAATGGTAAATGCTTAAATTTGCGTGTTGAAATGTGGTTAAAACCGAGTTTTAAATACCAATTTTTTAACTTTGTGTTTTCTTCAATTATACCGATTGATATTTTATTACCACCATAGCTTTTAACCATTTTAACAGCATAATTAACCATTGCTTTACCAATACCAAAATGACGATGTTCAGGTAATACTGCAAGGTTGTTTAATTCCCATTCATTATCGCTACACTTTGCAAGAGAAAAATAACCGATAGAAACAGCATCTTGATAAAACAGGAACATCGGTCTGCCGTCGTCAAACTGTTTTTGAAGCTTATCTATAGTCATATATGCAGTATGCGCAGGACAGTTGTTTTCGGTCAAACCAAACTCACCCGCAACTGTTATAAAACTGCTACGGATTATTTCAAGACAAATATTTAATTGTTCCTTGCTTTTAACTTGGATTATCACAAAATCACCTTATTTCACAGCAAGTGTAGCAAAATACTGTGGATAGTATTTACCGATTTCGTTTCCGCCTTCTCCGTCACGGTCTTCATATAATGCTTTGAGCACAAATCCAGCCTTGAGCTGACCACCTATTTGTTCATCTAATGTGTGACTGAACTGTATACCATCACCATTTGCAATCATTGCGTCACGTTTTTCTTTCGGCATTTTAAGAGGATTGAATGGCAACGGATTAACCACTTTTAACGGGTCGCTTTCATCAAACAAATAATCAATGCCATTATCAAGACCTGAAAGTAATCTGCCACCTTTTTTGAGTATTCTGTAGCATTCGTTCCATACAGAATAAACATCTTCCACATAGACATTTGAAACCGGATGAAAAATCAAATCAAAACTTTCATCTTCAAAAGGAAGAGGCTTTGACATATCACCTTTGATAATGTTAATACTGTAGCCTTCTCTTTCGGACACCATTTTTTCTGCTTCAAGCTGTTTGTCGGAATAATCAAATACGGTACATTCTGCACCAAGTTTTGAAAGCACAGGCATCTGCTGACCGCCACCGCTTGCAAGTCCTAACACTTTTTTGCCTTTCAACTCACCAAACCACTCGTGAGGAACGGTAATGCAAGGTGTAAGGTAAACCTCAAAATTATCTGCAGTAGTTTTTTCATATTCTTCGTGGCTTATAGGCAATGTATATTCACATCCATCTTCAGCCCACGAATCCCAAGTTTCTGAATTTATTTTTGTGTAGTCCAACATTTTATCTTCATACCTTTCTTGCTTTTACGATCAAAAATGACGGCTTGATAAACTCATCATATAACGCAGGCCATTTTTCTATTGCCCAAGGTTGTGGTTGGGGTTCACAAACTTCCTCAATTTTGAATCCCGCTTTAGCTAAAGCGTTTATTGTATCACTGAAAGTTCTGTGATATTTTCTTACACCATCAACATACCAGTGAACATATCTTTCACCTGGTTCATTATAATTCGAAAATGTGTATGAAACTTTTCTGCCATTTTCATCTTTATTGTAATGTCCGTTGCCATCTATTGTTGCGGTAATAAGCGGATGCTCTTGCGAAAACAAAAGAACACCGTTTTCGTTGAGTAGCTCATATATATCTTTGCAAAGTTTTTCAAAATCCTCAATATAATGAAATGCTAAAGAACTGTAAACCAAATCAAATTTTTTATTGAGCTTGGATATATCAGTCATACTCATATTTATGTATTCAATGTTTTCGTGCTCTGCTTCTTTCTTTGCAACGGAAAGCATTTTTTCTGAAATATCGACACCAACAACTCTACTCGCACCATTTTTTATAAATTCAACGCAATTAGCACCGCAACCACAACCTAAATCTAAAACTGTTTTTCCTGTCTGGTCTGGTAGCATTTCTTTCATTGCAGGTTGTTCTAACATATTATTCGAGTTGATTTCTCTGCTTCTTAATTCACTGTAACCTGCAAAGAAGGTATCGTTATCATAAATGTTCTGATTACTCATAGTTGTTCTCCAAATTATAGATATTTCTGCATATAAACGATACTCTGATATGTACCATCTTTAAGTTTATATACATTTGGTTTTTCGGACACAATTTCAAAACCAAACTTTTCATAAAGTGCTTTTGCTCTTTCGTTACCCTTAGTAAATTCCAACTCCATAAAATCTATGCCACCACGCTCAGTTGCAGCATTTATAAGTTCTTGGAACATAGCAGAGCCAATTCCCATACTCCAGTATTTTTGGCGGAGTGCGATTCCAACCGATGCTCTGTGACAGGTTTTCATACCTGTTTTGAATGTAACATCACATATACCTGAAATTTCATCATTTACCCGGCAAATCAATACAAATGAATTTTTGGATTCACGAACACCTCTAACCCACTCTGCTTCACCCTCTACACTAACGCTTTCCCACTCTTCTTTATATCTTACGAGGAATTTAGTTTCACCGCTTACAGTAGCCATTAAATCAATAAGCTCAGCAGCATCAGAAATTTCAGGAGTTTTCAATATAGCTTCCACGCCATTTTTTAATATAACTTTCTTTTCTTTAAATATCATTCCAATACCTCCTAAGAGTGAGTGAAACTGAACCAAATAAGCCTCAAATGTCCAATTTCACGCACCTTTGTAATTTTTTTGTCTTACAATACGCCATCCTTTCAAGAGTTTTAACGATGTTACAGGGAAAAGTGACTGTATTAAACCTTGTTTGGTTCAGTTTCGCTCACTCTAAACAAAACAGGCACCTCCGAGAATACGGAGATGCCTTAATTTACAAAAAGATAAAAACTATATCAATCGCAAACGGACAAAATGGCTCTCCTGTTTCGGAAATTAAGATTCATTGTCATTTTGTCCACCTGCCTTTCTTTGTTTTTCATATTGTAACAGTTAGATTTAATATTGTCAATACTGTATATTTTTATGGTATTGTATGTGCATTTTTTATTGATTTTACAAAAGCCCTATGATAGAATTACCTTAATATTGAAACTGGGAGGATTCCTATGCTTTACAAAAAAAATACCGCTTCGCACTTAAGCGATGATTTGTTTAAAAACCCCACAAGTGAGTACAGGGGCACCCCCTTCTGGGCGTTAAACAACTACCTTACCAAGGATGAATTGTGCCGTCAGATTGACGTTTTTAAGGAAATGGGTCTCGGCGGCTTCCACCTTCACGTAAGAACAGGTCTAAAAAATGAATATCTCAGCAAGGAATATATGGGTCTTATGAAGGCTTGCGTTGAAAAAGCCAAGGATGAGGAAATGCTTGCGTGGCTTTACGACGAGGACCGATGGCCCTCAGGTGCCGCAGGCGGTCTTGTTACAAAGGACAAGCAGTACAGAGCCCGTAACCTTATGTTCACTGCCCGCAAAGAGGCAGAGGCGGCAATGATTGTTGACTCCCGTGCAGAGGGTAGCCGTAGCGGTGAAGGCAAGCTTCTTGCCTGCTACGACGTTATCTTGGACAAAAACGGCTACCTTGAATCCTACAAAAAAATCAATGAAAATGACGAAGCCATCGGCACAAAATGGTATGCCTTTCTTGAGGTTCATCAGAGCAACAGCTGGTTCAACGACCAGACCTACCTTGACACCCTTAACAAGGATGCGGTTAAAAAATTCGTAGAGGTTACTCACGAAAAGTACAAAGCCGAGGTTGGTGCGGATTTTGACGGCACCGTTCCCGCAATTTTTACCGACGAGCCTCAGTTCACAAGAAAAAGAGTTCTCGGCAACTCCTTTGACACGGACGAGGACATTATGATGCCCTGGACCGACAAGGTTCCCGAGCTTTATAAGGCTACCTACGGTGCGGATATTTTTGACACCCTTCCCGAGGTTTTTTGGGATTTAAAGGATAGTGCACCCTCCTTACACCGCTACCGCTACCACGATTTTATTGCGGAGCTTTTTGCAAGTTCCTTTGCAGATACCGTTGGCGGTTGGTGTAACGAAAACGACCTTGCTCTTACAGGTCATATGATGGAGGAACAGTCCTTACATTCTCAGACCGCCGCTTTGGGTGAAGCAATGCGCTCATACAGAAGCTTCCGACTTCCCGGTATTGATTTGCTTTGTAACGCTCACGAGTTCACCACCGCAAAGCAAGCGGCTTCTGCGGCACATCAGTTCGGTTACGAGGGTGTTCTCTCAGAGCTTTATGGTGTTACAGGTTGGGACTGCGACTTTAGAACCTACAAGCATCAAGGCGACTGGCAGGCGGCTTTAGGTATTACAATTCGTGTTCCCCATCTTTCATGGTACGCTATGGCGGGTGAAGCAAAGCGTGACTACCCCGCTTCAATTTCATATCAGTCCCCTTGGTACAAGGAATATAACGTTATCGAGGACCATTTTGCAAGAGTAAATACCGCACTTACAAGGGGCAAGCCCGTTGTTAAGGTTGCGGTTATTCACCCCGTTGAAAGCTTCTGGCTCCATTGGGGACCCAACGATAAATCTGCTATATTCCGTCAGAGCTGTGATGATAATTTCCACGACCTTACAAGATGGCTTATTGAGGGTAGCATTGATTTTGACTTTATTTGCGAATCCCTTTTACCCGACCTTTGTAAGGAAGCCTCCGCTCCCCTCAAGGTTGGTCAGATGGAATACGATACTATCGTTGTTCCAAACTGCGAAACCTTGCGTTCCACAACCCTTGACAGACTTGAAAAATTCAAGGAAGCGGGCGGACGAATCATCTTTATGGGCTCTGCACCCACCCTTTGTGACGCTATTCCCTCAAACAGAAGTGAGCTTTTAGCCAAAAAATGCGAAAGTGTTGATTTTACAAGGGCATCCGTTCTTACCGCCCTTGAAAGTGACCGCACACTCACCATCCGCTATGCTGACGGTGACCTTTGCGACGACCTTATTTATCAGTTAAGAAAGGACGAAAACTGCAACTGGCTCTTCGTGTGCTGTGACAAGGAGCCCTATAACAAGGACCTTTGCCACAATGACGACATCAGAATCACCATCCCCGGTGAACACACCGTAACACTTTACGATACCCAAAGTGGTGATATTTATCCCGCAGACGTTACCTACGTTAACGGCAACACCGTTATTAACGAGGTTTTCTACGGCTACGATTCAAAGCTTTATAAAATAGCCGACGGCAAGGCAGAAAATATTACCTCAGAGAAAGTCGGATTTAAGGACGAGGGCAAATTTGCACCCACTGTTGTGGATTACGAGCTTTCTGAAGATAACGTGCTTCTTCTTGATATGGCACAATTCAAGCTCAGGGGTGAAGATGAATTCTCACCCGAGGAGGAAATTTTACGTCTTGATAATATCTGCCGTAACAGACTCGGCTTAAGAAAGCGTGGCGGCGAGGTTGTTCAGCCCTGGGTTTACGGTGAAATTGAACCCGTATCAGAGGTTACGCTTAAATATACCTTCACAAGTGAAATTGAGTACGATGGCGCCTCACTTGCTTTAGAGGATGCCGAAAAAGCAAAAATCACCTTTAACGGCATAGACGTTGACAACACCGTTACAGGTAATTTTGTGGATATTTCCATATTCAAGGTTAACCTTCCCAAGATAATAAAGGGTGAAAACGAGCTTATTATCACCCTCCCCTTCGGCGATAGCGCAAACCTTGAAAACGTATTTATTCTTGGTAAATTCGGCGTTAAGCTCGAGGGCAGATACGCTACTATTACTGCGCTCCCCGAAAAAATCGGCTTTGGTGACATAACCACCAAGGGCTTCCCCTTCTACGGCGGTAATATAACGTATAAAATCCCTGTGGAGATTTCAGATAACACCCTTAAGGTATGCGCCTCAGACTACCGTGGTGCACTTATCAGCGCCTCCCTCGACGGCAAGGAAATCGGCAAAATTGTATATCCGCCCTATTGTGTATATGAAAGTGGTATTGAAAACGGTGCTCATCTTCTTGAGCTTACCCTTTTCACACATCGTTATAATACCTTCGGACCCGTTCACCTTGTTAACGAAAAGGAAAGCTGGCACGGACCCGGCGCATGGAGAAGCACAAGAGAAAACTGGAGCTACGAATACGTATTGAGAAAAGCAGGTATCTTAAAAGCACCTGTGACGGAATAAGAATGTACCGCAAGAGGCACCCTCCACAAGGAAGGTGCCTCAGTTTTTTGTTTAAAGTTTTTAGTTTGTGTTTATCCACAACAGGTGTGTGATAATCTTATCGAGCAGATGAAAACAACAGAAGGCTTAACCGAGCAACTGAAAGAAGAAAATCAGATGGAGTGGGTATGCCGTATGCAGCATGTTGAGGCAAGTTCAGTTTCTACAGTGCTGTAATCTGTGTACCATTCATCAGTGTTTTCAGTGTATTTTGCTTTGTTTAAAATCGAATTACCCTTCACGCGAATTTATCTCCCTTTCCAACTGCTCAATCCCTTTCAGAATAACCTCAAAATCAGGTTTATCACCAAAAATCATGTTCTGCATATGCTCGTAGTCGTCTTTGAGTGCCTGCAGATTTCTTTCGGGCGGTATTAAGCGGAGTGTGCCGACTTTTGCTGTGTCATATCTTGCCCAAGGGCAACGGTAAAACTTTTCTTTAAACTGTACTACCTTGTTAAGCAATTCAACATCTGCAAGTGCATCATCCTTAACGGGTGAATTCATCATACAGTACAAATCGTAATAATGGCGGGAATATCTTGACGGAAAGGCTTTATTCTCAGGGCGGAATGCCTCACGGTGAAGAATTGTAACCTTTTCCCAAAATGTTCTTTTCGGAAGCACGGTCAGAATATCTGTTGTGGGCTGTGTGAAAACCTTCGGATACTGAACAGCCGCATAAGGTGTAATAGGTCTTTCTTCAGCAGGTGTCCAGGCTGCAAGAGCTCCGATTTCAAGACGGATTACCGGAAGAATTGAGTTATCCTCAAAACTGCGGTTATATGCAAAAACTACTGTCTGCGGGTCGGTTTCATCTATGTAGCAATTAACCGATGTGCTGAGTTCCTTCTGCAAATCTGCAATAATCGCAGGCATGAATGTGTCTTTCAAAAATTCTTCTGTGCGTCGATTTGCTTCTTTGTTGAAGATATCCTGCTTTGTGTTACTGCGTTCTTCCCAAGGCTCGTTCAGGTCAAAACCAATTACACGCCAATCAAGAATAAGGTCAATATCTTCGGAGAAACGTTCAATCAGTCCGTAGGATTTTGAAAGGCTTGTACCACCTTTGAAGGCTATGCTGTTTTTCCACTCGCAACGGTGAAAAAGGTAATTGAGCATAAAGCATACCCAAAAATCCTTTTCAATAATCGCGTTTGTAAGTCCCATTTTAGCCGCAGTGTTCTGAAACAGAGCCTTGCGGTCATTTTCTTTTATCGTTGCAATATTACGCATAATTTAACTCCTACAAATCAGTTTGATGTACTCATATATCCAAGATGTAGCAGCTTTTGCTTCGGTAAGAAGAGCCTGCTTTTCACTTTCGGTAAGATTGTTTTTGAGCTTTGTTAAAACGGTATCATCAACATTATCTTTACCGAGAGCTTTCAGAGCCTGAACTACAAGTGCGGTTTTATATGAGAGCTTGGATATTTCTTTGTTTGTTGTTCGTTTGAATTTAATAGTTGTCTGTTCGTAGGTATATTCCTTATAAGTGCCGTCACTGACATAAACCCAAGCGGCTGGAATCTGTGTTGAAAGTCCGAGCAGATTCAGTGCAGTATCACCACATGGAACAATAGTCCATCCGTAATTTCGTGCAAGTGCGTGCGCAACTGCATCGGGCTCAGGTGCAACAAACTCATCAAGGAAATCGTTGTATTCGGGTTTGTAGTAAACTCCTCGCATTACTTTTTTTACAACTTTTTCTAATTCCAATCGTGTTAAACATACACTTGCTGTTTTTTTATCTGTAAGCAGAGCGAAATCAATCGGCACAAAAACCGTACCAACATCTGCTTTTTTTATATCGTTTTTGATTTGCGATAGAATAGCCGGTCGTTCCATAAATTCACCTCGTTGAAAAAAGTATATACTATTTTCAACCAAATATCAACAGAAAAAATTGTAATTGTAATAAAATCAAGGTGAAAAACATTAAAAAACGGCTTATCGAAAACCGATAAGCCGTTGATTTTTTATTTCTTCCCAAGTTCAAGGGTTCTTTTGTATGCTTTTTTTACTGCATTCATTGCACTTGCTCTGAAAGCGCCCTCTTCAAGGGCTTTTACGCCCTCAATGGTGCTTCCTGCAGGTGAGCAAACGGCGTCCTTAAGCTTGCCGGGGTGTTCGCCCGTTTCAATAAGCATCTGTGCCGAGCCCGTAAGTGTCTGTGCCGCATAAAGCATTGCCTTATCCCTCGGAAGACCGCATTCAACGGCACCGTCTGCAAGAGCCTCGCAGAACATAAACACAAATGCAGGACCACAGCCCGAAACACAGCTTGCCGCATCAATTTTATCCTCTGAAATTTCATCAAGTGCTCCCGCATATTTCATAACGTCGCAGAAGATTTTCACTTCCTCTTTAGAAACAAACTCGTTTGCAGTATAAAGAATCATACCTGCGCCAACAGCAACGGGCATATTGGGCATAATTCTTATTACGGGGCAATCCACACCCGCCATATCAACTATTGACTGAGTGCTGACACCCGCCGCCATACTCACAAGGGTGAAATCCGTTGTTCGTTCCTCAATAATGGGTGCAATTTCTTCAAAAAGTGCACTTAACATCTGGGGCTTAACGCCTAAGAAAATATAATCGCAGTTGAGCACGATATACTCTGCATCTGCAATATTAACCTCTGTTTCCTCTGCGAAGGCTCTGATTTTCTGAGCATCCACGTCAAAAACAAATATATTTTCCGCACCAACGGATTTTAAAGCAGCCCTTGCAAGAGCACCGCCCATATTGCCACAGCCTAAAAAACCGATTTTTTTCATAAAAACACCCTCTGACGCTTTATCTGATTTGTCCGTCGCCTTTAATAATGAATTTATAGGTTGTTAATTCCTTAAGACCCATGGGACCCCTTGCGTGAAGCTTCTGGGTTGAAATACCCATTTCGCAACCAAGACCGAATTCACCGCCATCGGTAAAACGGGTTGATGCATTCACGTAAACCGCCGCACTGTCAACGGACGTTGTAAATATTTTAGCATTAGCCTGATTTTCGGTAACAATCGCCTCACTATGACCTGTTGAGTGAGCCGAAATGTGAGCTACCGCTTCATTTACGTCACTAACGATTTTAACGCCTAAAATATAATCAAGGAATTCGGTGTCAAAATCCTTTTCACCTGCGGGAGTGCCCTCGATTATTGCCTGAGCCTTTTCGTCAAGGCGAAGCTCAACGGGAGCAAGACCCTTTTCGCTACGTTTTTCACAAAGTCTTGCCTTCAACAAAGGTAAAAATTCCTTTGCGATATTTTCATTTACAACAATAACCTCGCAAGCATTACAAACGGAAGGTCTGCTTGTTTTTGCATTCTCTACAATATTAAGCGCCTTTTCAATATCGGCACTTTCATCTATGTAAATGTGGCAGATGCCCGTACCCGTCTGAATACAGGGTACCTTTGCATTCTCGGTACAAGCCTTAATGAGCCCTGCACCACCTCGGGGTATAAGAAGGTCAACGTAGCCCACAGCATTCATAAGCTCGTTTGCACTTTGCCTTGTGGTATCCTGAACAAGATTAATAAGGTTTTCGGGAAGACCCAAGGAAGCAAGACCCTTGCACATTGCATTTACAATAGCATTTGCAGAAAGGAAAGCCTCTTTACCACCACGAAGAACGCATACGTTACCACTTTTAAGAGCAAGAGCTGCAGCATCGGACGTAACGTTGGGACGGCTTTCGTAAATAATCGCCACAACACCCATGGGTACCGCCGTTTTTTCAACAACAATTCCACTTGGACGCTCAACTCTGTCAAGGACCTCGCCAACGGGGTCGGGCAAAGCCGCTACCTGACGGATTCCCTCAGCCATACCCTTGATTCGTTCCTCAGAAAGAGCAAGTCTGTCGAGCATTACGTCTGAAATAATGCCCTTGGCTTTTTCAAGGTCCTTGGCATTTTCAGAAAGAATTTCTGCACTATTTTCCTCAAGAGCGTCTGCCATTTTTAAAAGTGCTTCATTTTTTGTATTAGTATCAAGAGAGCAAAGAACACCCTTGGTGCTCTTTGCTTCCTTTAAAATATCCAATGTTGATTTCATAATAAAACCTTATTTCTGTGCGATGAATTTTGTACCCACTTTTTTGCCGTCAAGAATATCATATAACACTGCGGGAGCAGAGCCGTTAGCAATAACCACGTCCGTGCCCTTTGCAGTACATTTTTTTGCGGCAGAAAGCTTTGTTGCCATACCACCCGTACCAAGTCCGCTACGACTTTTACCGCCGAGTGCCTCGATTTCGGGAGTGATTTCAGTAATTTCTGAAATCAATTCTGCATTTGCATCCTTGTGGGGGTCGGCAGTGTAAAGACCGTCAATATCCGAAAGAAGCACGAGCATATCCGCGTGCATACTTACCGCCACAATAGCACCGAGAGTATCGTTATCACCAACTGAAATTTCGTCGGTGTTAACCGTATCGTTCTCGTTAATAATTGGCAACACACCAAGCTCAAGAAGTCTGTTCATAGTATTCTTGATATTGTGGTATCTTGTGGAGTCCTCTAAATCAAGACCCGTAACAAGTATCTGTGCCACCGTGTGATTATATTCGGAAAAAAGCTTATCGTAAGCGTACATCAATTCGCATTGACCAACTGCCGCCGCAGCCTGTTTAGTAGGCATATCAGAGGGCTTTTCCTTAAGTGAAAGCTTACCTATACCCATACCGATAGCACCGCTTGACACAAGTATAATCTCGTGACCCGCATTTTTAAGGTCCGAAAGAACCTTACAAAGCTCTTCTACGTGGCGGATATTGATGCAACCCGTACTGTGAGCAAGGGTCGAGGTACCCACCTTAACAACTAATCTCATTTATATCACCAAAGTTAATTCTGTTATTTAATCGTCCGTACGCTCTTTAACCTTTACCGCTCTTGAAACTGCAAGGTCGTTCATCATCTGCTCCTTCGTCTTGCCGTTTACGTTGAAGAATGCAAGAGAGATAGCCTTACAAATTCTGCCTATTGCGGGAGCAAGGGTAAATACAGTCCAGATAGCCTGAAGCATATGGGGGTCTGTGTGAGGGATAACAACACCGTGTGAGTTCATAAGGGGCTCGTACTTGATAGCCTCAATAATAACACCGCTGAGAATACCTGAAACACCGTTTGCTATAAGGGTGATGTAACCCATAGCGGCACTCATCATACCCTCGTTTCTGATACCTGTTTTCCACTCAACGTAGTCGTACATATCACCCTCAAGTGCAGTACCGCAATAACGCTGAACACTGTTCAAGGCACCTGCAAGAGTAAGGAAAATAACGATGATAACAAGATTAATAATATGGTTATCCGTGGGCTTATAGCCTACGAAGTACATTATAAGATATACAAGTCCGCAATAGCCGTAGCTTAAAACTGAAAGGTTGCGAAGGCCGATTTTTTTAGTAAGCTTTGTAGCAAAGGGAAGAACGAAGTAGCTGGGAAGTCCTGTGAAAAGACCTGAAATAGCCGCATTGGAAAGCTTGCCCGTACAGTTGAGCCAGAAGTAGTTTGCAACCTGCTGACCGGTACCCTTACCGACACCGAAGAAGCCCTTAATCATAAGCACCCACATAGGACGGCATGAGGCAACCTGCTTAACGGATTTCCACACGCTTGTGTTCTTCATCTCCTCACGTGATGCAAGGGGCACACGCTCTTTAAGACTGAAGAAGCCGAAAACTCGGAAAACAATTACCAATGCAATGAATATTATAGCACCCACAAGATATATGCTCTGGGTGGGTATTGTTCGTGGCAGATAGTCAACAAAGAACGGGAACAATGACGGCAACCATACGCCGAAAAGGTCAACGTAGGTATCAGCCGCAATAAGCTTGTTACGTTCGTTGGGATTGGGTGTAAGGTTGTAAAGCACGGCCTTGTATGCAGGGTTATAGAATGAGCCTGCAATTGAACCAACGTATCTGATAATCAAGAACCAGATAAGAAGCGATGCCTGTGAAAGTCCGTCGGGAAGAAGGTACGGCATAGCTGCCGAAAATATCCACAAGGGAAGCGTAAGCACAAGATAAGGACGAACTCTGCCCCAACGGGTACGTGTTCTGTCAAGAATGGGACCCGAAATAGCATTATCGAAGGTATCGATAATTGTAGAGAAGGTCTGAGCCACACTCAGGGTAATAGGACTTACGTGCTGGAAGGACGTTGTATAGAAAAATTCGTTATTTCCGTTAAAGGTCTCCCAGTTTTTGTCACCGATACCCGAAATTATGTAAGCCGCCATTTCACGGGGGCCTAAATATTCCTTTTCCTGTTGGCGTTTTTGCCTGTCAATTTCTTCCTGAGTCAACATAACCTCTTTTGTTTGAGCCACGGTTACACCGCCTTTCGATTTATAAAAAACATTTTAACATATAAAAATCTTAAACGCAATAATACGCTTTATTTAATAAAATTTTCCAATTCCCGTTTCAATCGGGCAACGGGTAAACCGACCACGTTAAAATAGTCGCCGTTTATACCCTTAATAAGCACTCTTGCTTTTCCCTGGATGCCGTACGCTCCTGCTTTATCGTATGGCTCTGAGCTTGAAATATATTCCTCAATTTCCTGCTCAGTCAAGTCATAAAAAACAACGTCGGTTTTTTCACTGAAGGTTACCGAAGCTTTACTGTCGGATATAGTCACGCCCGTGTAAACCTGATGAGTTTTACCGCTTAGAAGATTTAACATTCCTCGGGCATCGTCTTTATCGGCAGGTTTTCCTAAAATGCGGTCGTTTACCGCAACAACCGTGTCGGCTGAAATCACTATTTCATCGGGCGCACTGCACTGTCTTGATGCCTCGTTCTTTATTTTGGAAAGATACTCCACCGCTTCACGGGCACCTATACCCTCGGGAAGGGTTTCATCACAGGGCACGGGGCGTATCTCAACGTTTTCTGCTATGACACCTATCAATTCTTTTCGTCTTGGTGACTGAGAGGCAAGAACTATTTTTTTATCAATCATATTTTCACCAATTCAATGCCTTGCATATTTCTTTAAGAGTGTTAAGACCCCACTTACACGCCATAACAGCATCCTCGTGACCCTCAAACTCCAAGGTAATATAGCCGTTGTAGCCCGCATCCTTAACGATGCTCATTACCTGATATACGGGTACGTTACCATGTCCTAAAACGGCACCACGAAGGTAATTGCCGCCCCTTGACTTAAAAAAGCCGTCGCAGGGAGCAAACTCACTGCCGCTTTTTATATGAAAATCCTTAGCGTGAAGGTAAGAAACGAAGGGTGCTAATCTGCTTACTGCAGTTACGGGGTTTTCATCCGCACAAAGGAAGTTACCCATATCAATAAGTGCACCGAAGTTTTTGTGGTTAACACCTGTAATTATTCTTTCAACCCTGTCGCTGTCCTGACAGAATAAGCCGTGATTTTCAATCATTGTGCGAATACCGTAATTCTCAGCAAATTCAGTAACCGCTCTGTAGCCTTTTACTATGCGAGGAAGTGCCTGCTCAAAGCCGTTATATTTTTTATCCTCGTCCCTGTAGCCACCCGTAGCATCGTGGCGCATACCCTTTACGCCCAAGGCGGCGGCTATAAGCACCTCGCCCTTAAGACGCTCGATTTCCTTTTCAAGGTCACCGTCACTTCCGTAAATGAAATCCGCACCAACGGAATACTGCACCGCTTCAACACCCTGCTTTTCACATTCTGCTTTAAGAAGCTTTGCGTATTCTTCCTTATCCATTCCCTCGGGAGTTCTGATTTCAGCAAACTCAATACCGTCAAAGCCAAGCTCCTTTGCAAGGGAAATTAATTCAATTTCTGTTTTTTCACCTTTATTAACAAGGGAAGAAAGACTGTAACTGCTGACTGCAAATTTCATTTTAGAAAATCCTTTCCATTATTTTATCATTGCGGCTAAGCCCTTTGAGTATTATGATAATAGACACCATATATTATCTTTGCAAGGGAGGCAACACAATTGCACATTCAGGCAGACGGAGACGAAAAAATTACCGTTACCCTAAGTCCGCATGATATGACCGAGCTTGACATAACCTACGACGAAATGGACTATTCAAACGTAGAAACCCGTCGGGTTATCTGGACCGTTTTAGACGAAGCCAAAAGGGTCTTAGGTAAACCCATCAACACCGATGGCAGACTTCTTGTGCAGGTTTCACCCGCAGATGATGGCGGTTGCCTTATGCTTTTTACTCAGATACCTCTTTTGGAAAACAATTCTAAAAAACGACTTGTTATGAAAAAGGAGGCTGAGCCCATTTTATGGCAGTCTTTTGACTGTAACGCTTTTCTTGATGCTTTAAACGTTCTGAAAAGCCGAACACAATTTACAAGAAGCACCGAAGGCTATTTATATAAAAATAAATACTATATTATAATTCACCCGAAGCCATCTTTTGCAGATAAAATAAACCTTTCCCTTTGTGAATACGGTGAAGCGCAGGAGGGTAACAAGGGTATCATATCAAGGCTTTATGAATATGGTAAGCCTTTATTCTCTGAGTGAATCTATTGCCTTTTTAATATCTGTTGCTCCGAAAATATAGCTTCCCGAAACAAGCACGTCCGCACCCGCCTCAACACAAAGCTTTGCAGTTTCGGGCACAATACCGCCGTCAACCTGAATCATTAGATTCGGGTTGATTTCATTTGCTTTCTCTCGGATTGCCGTGATTTTAGAAAGCATATCAGTCATAAAGGACTGACCACCAAAGCCCGGTTCAACAGTCATAACTAAAACCATTGCGATATCTTCAAGATAGGGAAAAACTGCCTCGGCTTCGGTTTTGGGTTTTATTACAAGGGCAGGAGCAATACCTGCATCCTTTATTTTCTCGATTGTTTTTTTCACGTCACTGTTGCTTTCAACGTGGAATGCAATTAAATCCGCACCGCTTTTTGCGAATGCATCTATGTAATCATAGGGATTGCTAATCATAAGATGGCAATCAAGGAACATATCCGTTGCCTTTCTTATGGATTTTACAACGGGTGGACCAATGGAAATATTGGGTACAAAATGCCCGTCCATAACGTCCACGTGGAGCATATCCGCTCCGCCGACATTTACTTTTTCAATATCGGTTTTAAGAGAAGCGTAATCCGCCGACAAAATAGAGGGGGATATTTTAATATCGTTTTTAAAATTCACAGACGGACTCTCCTTTCAATATCTGCAAAGCCATTTCACGGTCCTTTGCAATACGATTGCTTAATTCTTCAAGTGATGAAAACTGCATTTCACCACGGATTTTTTCAACAAGAAAAACCTCGGGGCGTTCGCCGTAAATGTCGCCCTCGAACCCTATAATATGGGTTTCGCTTCGTTTTTCGCTGTTACCTATTGTGGGCCTTATGCCTATGTTTGTAACCGAGGGGTAAATTTCGCCGTGCACCTTGGTGAAGGAGGCATAAACCCCAAACCCAGGAACGGTAAAATCCTCGGTAAAAAACTGATTTATTGTAGGTGAGCCCAAAATTCTGCCACGCTTGTCACCGTGCATTACGGGAAAATCGTAAGAAAAATACCTACCCAGCATCAATTGTGCCGACTTCATATCACCGTCTGCGATGGCTTTTCTGATTCGGCTTGAGCTTACGGGCTCATCTTCAAACTCCACCGCATCAACTATGGTGATTTTTATTTCACGCTCGGCACAAAGGCTCATAAGCGTTCTTGAATCCGCACCCGCATTCTTGCCGAAGTGATAATTAAAGCCACAGGCAAGTGCTTTTGCGTTATATTTTTTCACAAGAATTTCATCAACGAAGGCTTCGGGAGAAAGGTCGCAGATTTCTGAAAAATCAATGTACTCAGGTGTTACTCCCCATTTTTCAAGAATTGTCTTTGACTTTTCCTGAGTAATGAGCTCACCGGGATTTTCACCCTTAAGCCGTACTAAGGGGTGCTCATTAAACATAAGCACTATTTTACGTTGGTATTCAGTTTTTTCGGCGGTAATTACCGCTTTGTGTCCGACGTGCAAGCCGTCGAAGGTTCCCAACGCAACGAATGCGCCCTCAATACGTTCTTTCATAAATTATCTTCCGTCGTTATAAATTCTTTTTACCTTCAGGCTTTCGCTATTTTCCGAAAATTCGCCCAAGCCTAAAAATTGATTAAGTCCGTACACTCTGTACAAGCCGAAGCCTTCAAGACCTCTGACGCGCTGAGCCATAAGGTCACCGCCGTTTTTAAAGCGTACCGCCTGATTATCCGTTACAGTCACCTTGGGGTAGCACTCAAGAAGCTTTTCAATAGGAATAACCGCCTTTTCAATTTCACCGTTTTCCTGTAAAGCAGAAAGCTCCTCAAGGGTATAGCATTCATCAATATTCACTCCGCAGGCATAGGTTCTTTCAAGTGAGGTCATAACCGCACCCGAGCCTAATACGGAGCCTATATCGTCAATAAGCGTACGAATATACGTACCCGCAGAGCATTCGCAATAGAGCGAATACTCACCATTGTCACATTTCCCTGCCACTAACTGATAAATTTCACATTTTCGGGGTGTTCTTTCAACCTCTTTGCCCTGACGAGCAAGCTCGTACAGACGTACTCCGTCCTTTTTCAAAGCGGAATACATTGGCGGAATCTGCATTATTTCACCCTTAAAGCCTTCAACTGCCTTTAAAACCTCATCAAAGGTAACGTCCTTTTCAAAGGTTTCGGTAACAGTACCCCATATATCAAGTGTATCTGTTCTCATACCTGTTTTAAAGGTGGCTTTGTAGGCTTTTTTGTGTGTGGGCAAAAGCTCAATAAAGCGTGTAGCACCACCCATAGCAATGGGTAGTACCCCTGTGGCATTGGGGTCAAGAGTCCCCGTATGCCCCGCTTTTTTCTCGCCCACAATTCTTCTTACCTTGTTAACGGCAAAAAAGGACGTTATATTTTCACCTTTTTTAAGCGGAATAATACCGGTCATTATTTTATACCGTCCAATGAAATTTTTATTGCTTCAAAAAGTTCCTCTTTACCCTTTTTCAGGTCAGTTCCGAGAGTTGCACCTGCAGCACCCTTGTGACCGCCGCCACCAAGACGTTTGCAGATTTCAGAAGCATCTATACCGTCGTCGGTTCTTACAGAAACCTTGAAATTGCCATCCTTCTGCTCCTTGATAACGGCACCGACCAACACACCCTCAATCTGTCGGGGAAGTGCGGTTATGGGGTAGCATTCGCTTTCGTCAGAGCCGCTTTTCTGAAACATATCCTGAGTAATGGTAATAAGGGCACATTTATCATCAAAATGATATTCAAGGGTTTCCCTTGCTATCATTTCAAGACGAAGAAACCTTTTGGTTTTTGTTTCGAACATAATTTTGTTGATTTTTGTGGAATCAACACCCTGCTCCGTAAGGTCTGCCGCAATACGGAAAACCACGGGAGTCACGTTCTGATACCTGAAGCAGCCTGTATCCGTAGCAATGCCCGTATAAATACAGTTTCTGAAATATCTGTTTGTTTCGATACCCAAATCCTGTGCTATCTCGTAAATAATTCCACAAGCCGCCGCCCTGTCCTCAACAAGATTATATTTTGCATAATAGGTATTGGACATATGGTGGTCTATACATAAATCCACCCTTTGACCGTACTGCTCACCGATTTTACCGAGAAGCTTTACGTCTGCCACGTCAACGGCAATTATAAAGGGGTTTTGCACCTCATCGGAAACAAAGCCCTCGGTCATAAAGCTGAAATCCGATGATACCTCATCACTGCACAAAAACGCTCTTTTTTTACCCATTAATCTGAGTATTTCACAAAGGGCAAAGGCAGAGCCAAGGGTATCACCGTCAGGATGCTCGTGGGAGAGAACAAGGAATTCCTCATTCTCTCTCAAAAGCTTTAAACATTCATTTCTGTCAATAACCATACTATTCACTCAGTCGTTATTATTGGAGGAAATTTCCTCTAACTTTTTAACGATGTTCATACCGTATTCGATAGAATCATCCGCTACAAATTTAATTTCGGGAGTTTTGCGAAGTCCGAGTCGTTTGCCCACTTCACGTCTTACAAGACCCGTTGCACCCGTAAGTGCTTTTGCCGCACCCTTTGCTACGTCAATGCCCTCAACGGCACTGATATAAACCTTTACGTAGGATGAGTCGGAAGCAACCTCGGCACGGGCAACGCTGATAAGATGGTCAGAAACTCTGGGGTCCTTTAACTCTCTTACGATAGTTGCGATTTCCCTTCTAATATCCTCAGCGGTTCTGTTCTGTCTGTATGTTCCCATAAATTCTCCTATTAGTCTTTATATTCCTCAACAATATATGCTTCGAGGATGTCGCCCTCTTTGATATCGTTGAACTTAACAAGACCGATACCGCACTCGTAGCCTGTTGCTACCTCACGCTGGTCGTCCTTGAAACGCTTAAGTGAAGCAATTTCATCTTCGAAAATAACGATACCGTCACGAACAACACGGATTTTTGAGTTTCTTGTGATTTTACCGTCGATAACGTAGCTACCTGCAATTGTACCTGCACTTGAAAGCTTGAATACGTTACGTACTTCAGCCTTACCCATTTCAACGTCACGGAATTTAGGTGCAAGCATACCCTTGATAGCTGCTTCAACCTCTTCGATACAATCGTAAATAACTCTGTACATTCTCATTTCAACACCGTCACGCTCTGCATGAGTTTCAGCAACTGAGTCGGGACGAACGTTGAAGCCAACGATAAGAGCGTTTGATGCGTTTGCAAGCATAACGTCGGATTCGTTAACCGCACCAACACCACCGTGAATAACCTTAACGCGAACTTCCTCATTAGAAAGCTTTTCAAGGCTCTGACGAACTGCTTCAACTGAGCCCTGTACGTCTGCTTTAACGATGATGTTAAGGTCCTTAAGTGAACCTGCGTTAATAGAATCAAACAAGTTGTCAAGAGTAACCTTCTGCATTGAACGGAATTCTTCTTCCTTCTGCTGGGTCTTTCTCTGTTCAACAAGCTCACGAGCAAGCTTTTCATCGGATACGCAGTCGAACTGGTCACCACCGATGGGAACCTCTGCAAGACCTGTAATCTCAACGGGAACAGAGGGACCTGCCTCGTTAACCTTTCTGCCCTTGTCGTCAGTCATAACACGAACACGACCAACCGCAGTACCTGCAACGATAATGTCACCTGATTTAAGAGTACCGTTCTGAACAAGAAGAGTTGCAACGGGACCACGGCCCTTATCAAGTCTTGCTTCGATAACAATACCCTTACCTGCACGGTTGGGGTTAGCTTTAAGCTCCTTCATTTCTGCCACGAGAAGAACTGACTCAAGAAGTGTGTCGATATTCATTCTTGTTTTTGCAGAAACGGGAACACAAATAACGTCACCGCCCCATTCCTCGGGAATAAGCTCATGCTCAGTCAACTGCTGCATAATCTTATCGGGTGAAGCGTCGGGTTTATCCATTTTGTTAATAGCAACAACAACTGCAACGCCTGCAGCCTTAGCGTGGTTAATAGCCTCAATGGTCTGGGGCATAATACCGTCGTCTGCGGCAACAACAAGGATTGCAATATCAGTAGCCATAGCACCACGTGCACGCATTGCGGTGAAAGCGGCGTGACCGGGAGTATCAAGGAAGGTAATATCCTGACCGTTAAGGTTTACCCTGTAAGCACCAAGGTGCTGAGTGATACCACCTGCCTCAGTTTCTGTAACTGAAGTGTTCTTAATAGCGTCAAGAAGTGATGTTTTACCGTGGTCAACGTGACCCATAACGCAAACAACGGGGCTTCTGGGAAGAAGGTCCTCTTCGTTATCCTCATGGTCGTCGATGATTCTGTCTTCGATAGTAACAACAACTTCTTTTTTAACCTTTGCACCGAGCTCTGTTGCAACAATTTCTGCAGTATCAAAGTCGATAACCTGATTAACTGTAGCCATCATACCCAATGAGAAGAGCTTTTTGATAACCTCGGCGGCAGTTCTCTTAAGCATTGCTGCAAGGTCACCAACGGTGATTTCCTCGGGAACGGTGATTACAAGAGTTTTCTTTGCTCTTTCGGCTTCGATTCTCTTTAATCTTTCTGCCTCGCTCTCCTTACGTTTGGAGCGCATACCCTGCTGCTTTCTGTACTGCTGGCTCTTCTGCTTTAACTTCTGCTTTGTCTGAACGTTGTCGTTAATTGAATGAACGGGGGCAATGTTTTCGTACTTCTCGTTGTATTTATCAAGCTGAATATCCTCGGCTCTTGTGTCGATTGTACGTCTTTCACCCTTTGTTCTTGACTGCATGGGACCGTCATTTTTCTTTTCGTGCTTTTTAAAGGGATTGAGGGTGCTTTCGCCGTGCTTTTTCTGTTCGGGCTTCTTTTCCTCTGCCTTTTTATTATTTGCCTTTTCGTTCTTGTTTTTATTGGAATCTGCAGGCTTTTCCTGTTTCTTCTGCTCAGGCTTATTGCCATCCTTCTTCTGAGGAGCCTTTTTCTGAGCGTCCTTGTTTTCCTGCTTCTTGGGCTCTTTCTTTTCTTCCTTTTTGGGAGCCTTTTCTGCTTTTTTCTGCATAGCAAAATATGCATTGAAATCACTTACGGAGTTATCCTGAGTAAGCACGTCAAAAAGCACGTCAAGCTCCTTTGTATCAAGGGCTGTCTGTGATTTTTTGGGTTCGTCAAAAAACTTTGCAAGCTTTTCTGTAATATCTTTAGTCTGTAAACCGAAGTCCTTTGCGACTTCATTAACTTTATATTTAGTTATCATCTTATTCCTCCCCGAATTTATGAAGTATATTAGTTGCAAATCCGGTATCCGTAACGGAAAAAACCGCCGCTTTCTTACCTATGGCTGCACCAAAATCATCCATTGTAAAAGCAGTACGTAAAACAGGAATGTTTTTTCCGTTGTAAGTACACGCATGACGCATTTCTCTTTCCAGCCTCTCGGCAGCATCTGAAGACAACATAATCAGCTGTGCCTGAGATGAGATTATTGATTCTTTAACAACATCGTGACCGCACAAAAGCTTACCCGCTTTACGGCAGATGCCTAAAAAACCCATTGCATCTTTTTTATTCAATTTTGTCACAGTCCTTTCGGCTTTCCCGCAGTCAGTTTAATTCCTTAAGCATTTCATCGTAAACAGATTCGGGTATTTTTGTTTCGAGTGCACGTTCAAGTCTTTTTGCCTTTCGTGCCTTATCGAAGCAACCCTTATCAGGGCAAATATATGCCCCTCTGCCCGATTTTTTGCCGGTTAAGTCAAGGCTTATTTCGCCCTCGGGACTTTTAACCGCACGGATAAGCTCCTTCTTAGGCTTCATTTCATTGCAACCTAAGCATTTTCTCATTGGTATTTTTTTCTCTGCCATATTAACCTCACGAATTCTGAGGAATATAGAAACCGCTTTCGGGCTTAATGTCTATCTTCCAGCCTGTAAGTCTTGCGGCAAGACGAGCATTCTGACCCTTGTTACCGATAGCAAGTGAAAGCTGAGTATCGGGAACGGTTACGTGACAGGCATTCTCTTTTTCCTCGTCAACCTCTACAAGAAGAACGTCGGCGGGAGCAAGAGCTGCTGCAATAAACTTTGTGGGGTCCTCGTCATAAACAACGATATCGATTTTTTCGCCGCCTAAGGACTCAACAATTGTTCCTACACGAGTACCCTTAGGACCGATACATGCACCGATGGGGTCAACGTTTTCGTCCTTGGATACAACTGCGATTTTGGTTCTTGAACCTGCTTCACGAGCAACGGATTTGATTTCAACAATACCGTCGTAGATTTCGGGAACCTCTGTTTCAAAGAGTCTTTTTACAAGACCTGAATGTGTTCTTGAAATCATAGCCTTGGGGCCCTTGGGTGTATCCTTAACACCCTCAATGAATACCTTAACAAGCTGACCTTCTTTAAGAACCTCGTCGGGAAGCTGTCTTGATTTGGGAAGAACAACAACTGCCTTGCCGATTTCAAGAGTAGCGTTACCTGTCTGGGGGTCAACGCTCTGAACCTTACCTGTAACGAGCTCCTTCTGCTTGGACTCGAACTCTCTGAGCATAAGTCCTCTTTCAGCATCGTGAATATCACCACGGATAACGTTCTTTGCAGTAGTTGCCGCAATTCTGCCGAACTGCTTTGTTTCAAGAGGAATTTCAACAATATCGCCAACAAGAGCGTTTTTGTTGTATTTTTTTGCATCCTCGGGAAGAATCTCAGTGAAGTTGTTTTCGATTACTTCAACAACAGTTTTTCTGAGGTATACTCTCAATTCGCACTTTTCGGGATTGCAATCTACAAAAACAACATCCTCACCGCCGTATTCACGTCTTACGGATGTAATAATTGCTGCACAAACCTTTTCAAGAAGGTAATCCGCAGGGATACCTCTCTCCTGTTCGAGCATCTGAATTGCTTCAAAAAATTCTTTGTTCTGGTTGGTGGGCTTTGCCGCTTTTCTTGCCATTTTTCTTACCATTCCTTTCGATGTATAATTAAGTTAATTTTTACCATATAAAAACTTTGAAAAATCAAAGTTAAAAACTAAAAAATCTAAAGATTGGGATGAATGACGCCGATTCAGAGAACGCAGGCGTACAAGGGTACGTCAAGTGAACTAAATCAAGTCAGTCGCCCAAGATTTGGATTTTAAAAGCTAAAATCATCAAGCTTAACCCAAGCAATTTCCTTCTTCTCGGCGGTCATTGTGTTTTCCTCGTCAAGGGCAATTGTAACGTCACCGTTTTCGGAATAATCCACAAGAGTACCCTTGAATTCACGCTTGCCTTCCCAGGGTCTGATGAGTTTAAGAATAATCTTTTCACCCATTGCGTAGTCAAAGTGGAAGGGTCGGGTTAACTTTCTTTCAATACCGGGTGATGACACCTGAAGGTTATACTGACGGTCGATGGGGTCTTCCCTGTCAAGGGGACCGTCAATAGCGTGGCTCATATTGACGCAATCATCAATACCTACGCCATCCTCTTTGTCGATGATAATTCTGAGATAGTAGTTTGCGCCCTCTTTTTCGAATAAGACGTCCCAGAGGATGAGCCCTAACTCTTCAGCGATGGGCTCGGCAATATCCCAAACAAGTGAAACTGTGTTCTTAGCCAAATCAGCACCTCTTTTATTATACTTTTTGATTGAACATATTATGGTTACTTGAACAATAAATATGAGAGCAGGTTGCCCTGCTCTCACTCGTGTTCATATTCGTACAATGGGAATATACCATATATTATTATATTTTTCAAGTGTTTTTTGCAAAACTCAGGTAAATAAAATTGTATTTATTTAAAATTTATGCTATATTTAATAAATAATTAACTACAATAAGTGTGAAAAACACTCTATTTTAACTTTGTCGGAGGGAATTTATGTCAAAAATTATTGTGGCAGGTGCAGGTCACGGCGGTTTAATTGCAGCAATGAAGCTCGCTAAAGCAGGGCACGAAGTATTGGTTTTTGAGAAAAACGAAAAAGAAAACCTCGGAATGGCTCAAAGTGATACTGTTGAAATATCCGCCTTTACTTATGCAGGAATACCGCTTCCTCAGGAATTCGAAATAGTCAGAAACATCATAACCTTTATTCCTAAGGACAAGGACGTTTCCTCACTTACTGTTCCCCCTGCAGAAGCGGAATCAATATTGGTTGATCGAAAAATTCTTATAAATCACCTTATAAATCTATGTGAAAAGCAAGGTGTTCAGTTCTTTTTCGGGGTTGAAATAGTTGCCCCTGTTTTATTGGGCAACCGAGTATGCGGTATAAAAACCGCACAGCAGGATTTTTACGGAGATTTAGTGATAGATTCCTGCGGTGTTTACTCCCCTGTAAGAAGCAATCTACCGGATTATATGTGCGTAAACAGGGAAATAAAAAAATATGACACCCTCAATTCTTACAGAGTATATTTTAACAAAATACCCGACGTACCCGATCCCGAAACCACCTACAACGTTTATCTTCGTGATGACGGTACCGTAGGCTTCACATGGCTCGTAACCGAAAAAGATCGTATAGACCTGCTCATTTCGCGATATCACGACCCCGAAGAGGATGAAATAGCCGAAATTATCAAGGCTATGCAGGAGGAAAACCCCCAGATGGGTGACAAAATAATCTACGGTGAAGAACGGGCTATAATCCCCATAGCTCAGCCCCTTGCGGTCCTTGTTGCGGATGGCTACGCCGCAGTTGGTGACAGCGCCTTTATGACCTGCTCCATAAAAGGCTCCGGTATTGCTTACTCACTCAAGGCAGCTACAATGCTTGCCAGATGTGTTATGGCTGATACCCTCCGACGTTACGATGCAGAAAGTCTTTGGGATTATCAGAAAAAATTCTATAAGGAAATCGGATTTTCAGCCTGCAGAATTGCGATAATCAAAAATATTCTGCCCTATATGAGTGCTGAACAGGCAAATGAGCTCATCAAGCAAAACATCGTCACTACCGAAGAAATGTCAAAGCTTATGAACGAAAAGCTGGACGCTGTGCTCAATGCCAAGGGGATGGCGGTAATGAAGGATAAGCTAAAAAGAGTAAAGGATAACCCACTTCTCAAAGGCATAATTTCCAATATCGCAGTTTGGCTTGGCAGGTTCACAGTAACAGAAACCGCCTTCCCTTCAAAGTATTCACCCCAGGACGTACAGAAATGGAGTACTAAATATAACGATTTCTTTGATTCTATAAGAGCGGAATGACAATTAGGAATTAGGAGTGAGGAGTGTCGGGGAAGCTACGCTTCCGAATATAGACTAAGTAAAAGTAAAGCGAAGCCTCGCCTCCCTGCTTTAGGAGGGAGGGGACCGTCGTCAGATGGTGGAGGGTCCTGAAACTTTATTTATAAACCAAACTAAACCTGACCTTCCACCACTCCGACCAACTTATTTTTAAAACATAGTTTATTTTCACGCTTGATACTATATTGTTTCATTAAAGTTATTTCAAGGTGGTCCCCCTTCCTCCCGCAAGCGGCAGGAAGGTTGGCTATCGCATTACAACTGCCAATTCTATTAATCGGCTTTGCCCCTTTAATTACGCATTACGAATTATGAATTACGCATTAAAAAAGGTCGCCTCACCTTTTGGTGAAGCGACCTTTTTATTAGAATGCAATTTTTTCTTCGATATACTTTTCAAGGTCTGCAATGGGAAGGCGAACCTGCTCCATTGTGTCTCTGTCACGTACTGTTACGCAACCGTCCTCAACGCTTTCGAAGTCATAAGTGATACAGAAGGGTGTACCGATTTCGTCCTGACGGCGATATCTTTTACCGATTGAGCCTGCATCGTCATATTCAACGTTGAATTTCTTTGAAAGATCGGTAAATACCTCAGTAGCCTGTTCGTTAAGCTTCTTTGAAAGAGGAAGAACTGCGCATTTGAAGGGTGCAAGCGTGGGATGAAGTCTGAGAACAACACGTGTATCGTTCTTTTCAGCGTCAACCACTTCCTCATCGTAAGCCTCAGTGAGAATTGTAAGGAACAAACGCTCAACACCGAGAGAGGGCTCAACAACGTAGGGAACGTATCTTTCGTTGGTTTCGGGATCAAAGTAGTCAAGGCTCTTGCCCGATGTATTGATATGCTGAGTAAGGTCGTAGTCAGTTCTGTCTGCAACGCCCCAAAGCTCACCCCAACCGAAGGGGAAGAGGTATTCAAAGTCTGTTGTAGCCTTTGAATAGAAGCAAAGCTCCTCGGGGTCGTGGTCACGAAGTCTGAGGTTTTCCTCCTTAATGCCTAAGGAGTAGAGCCAGTCACGGCAGAAGCCGCGCCAGTACTCGAACCACTCAAGGTCTGTGCCGGGCTTGCAGAAGAATTCAAGCTCCATCTGTTCAAATTCACGAACACGGAAAATGAAGTTACCGGGTGTGATTTCGTTACGGAAGGATTTACCAATCTGTGCAACGCCGAAGGGAACCTTCTTTCTTGTTGTACGCTGGATATTTGCAAAGTTCACGAAAATACCCTGTGCAGTTTCGGGACGAAGGTAAAGCTCGTTTTTGCTATCCTCTGTAACACCCTGGAAGGTTTTGAACATAAGGTTGAACTGACGGATATCGGTGAAGTTATGCTTACCGCACTGAGGACAGGCAATTTCCTTCTCCTTGATGTAATCCATCATCTGCTCGTTTGACCAGCCTGCAACGTTTGTGCCGTCAAAATCCTCAATAAGGTTGTCGGCTCTGTGACGGGTTTTACACTCACGACAGTCCATAAGGGGGTCGGAGAAGCCGCCAAGGTGACCTGAAGCAACCCATGTCTGGGGATTCATAAGGATTGCACTGTCAAGACCTACGTTGTAGGGGTTTTCCTGAATGAATTTTTTACGCCAAGCGTTTTTGATGTTGTTTTTAAGCTCAACACCAAGGGGACCGTAGTCCCAGGTATTTGCAAGACCGCCGTAAATTTCGCTGCCTGCATAAACAAAGCCCCTACCCTTGCAAAGAGCAACAAGCTTTTCCATTGACTTTTCTGTATTTTTCATTTCTGTCTTCCTTTCGGTTGAAAGTAAATTACAATTTCAAGTTGGAATTATATCACAGTTTTTTATAATAATCAACATTTAATCAACAATTTGCACAAATATATATGTAATTTATTGTAATGTTTAACTTGACAGAAACTTACACTTATTGTAAAATACTAAACTGTAAATTTATGTTTTAAAGAAACGAGTGTGATACTATGCATTGGTCAGAAATGATTGCGGACCGTATTATCAGACGCAACCCTGACAAAGAAGAATACGTATGTGCGGCGGGTATCAGCCCCTCCGGCTCTATTCATATAGGTAACTTCCGCGATATCGCAACAAGCTACTTTGTTGTTCGTGCGCTTATTAAAAAGGGCAAAAAGGCTAAGCTTCTTTTCTCATGGGACGAATTTGACCGTATGAGAAAGGTGCCCGTTAACGTTGCCGCTATTGACGACGATATGGAAAAATACATCGGTTGTCCCTACGTTGACGTAAGAAACCCCTTCGACACCGAAGAAAAAACCTATGCCGAATATTTTGAACACGAATTTGAGCGTTCAATCGTTAAATTCGGTATCGAAATGGATTACCGCCATCAGGCAGAAATGTACAGAAGCGGTAAATACACCGAGCATATTCTTCACTCACTTAAAAAACGTGGCGAGATTTTTGACATTCTTGCTTCTCACCGTACACAGCCCGTTCAGGAGGGTGAAAGAGAAAACTATTACCCCGTAAGCATCTATTGCTCAGAGTGCGGTAAGGATACAACAAAAATCACATCTCTTTCCGACGACTGCACAAAGGCAGAGTACACCTGTGCCTGCGGTCACTCAGGCTCCTTTGATTTCACAAAGGAATTCAACTGCAAGCTTGCCTGGAAGATTGACTGGCCCATGCGTTGGATGTACGAGGGCGTTGACTTCGAGCCCGGCGGAAAGGACCACGCAAGTCCCCACGGCAGCTACGACACAAGTAAGGATATCGCAAAGAAAATCTTTGGCTATGAGCCTCCCCTTTTCCAGGGCTACGAGTTCATCGGTATCAAGGGCACAACAGGTAAAATGTCCGGTTCATCAGGTCTTAACCTTACACCCGAAACACTTCTTAAGATTTATGACCCCGAGGTTATCCTCTGGCTCTACTCAAAAACCGAGCCCCTCAAGGCTTTTGACTTCTGCTTCGACGACGGTATTTTAAGACAGTACTTCGAGTTCGATAAGATGTACAATGCCGTTAAGGACGGTACTGCAAACGACGCTCAGAAGGATATTATGTACAACACCACCGTTGGTGACAGAGTGCTCGATACTGTTCCTATGGGCTTACTTGTTCAGCTTGGTAGCGTTGTTGACTTTAACGTTCCCATGCTCGAAACAGTTTTCGAAAAAATCGGTACACCCTACAAGAGTGAGCAGTTCGGTGCAAGACTTGAAAAGGCTAAATATTGGCTTGAAAACTGTGCACCCGACCAGGTTAACAGACTCAGAGATTACAGAAACTGGGAAGTTTACGAAACCCTTAACGAGACCCAGAAGTCAGAGGTTAAGGCTCTCTTTGATTTCATCTCAAAGGGTGGCTACGACCTTGACGAGCTTAACAAAAAGCTTTACGCTATCCCGAAGGAAATCAACGGTGGCGACCTTGACGAAAAGTCACTTAAGGCTTTACAGGGCACCTTCTTCAAGAATGTTTATAAGTTACTTATAGATAAAGAAAAGGGCCCCCGTCTTTACCTTTTCCTTTATGCAATTGACCCTCAGAAATACGTTGGTCTTCTCGACTTCTCTTATGAGAAAACTGCAGAAGAAGCAAAGGCTGAGGAGGATGCAAAGGCTGCTGCAGTTGTTGAGGAAAACGAGGACAAGCACGTTTACGGCGAGGCTGACGCCTTCGTTCCCTTCAAGGAGGAGCAGGTTTCCATTGATTACTTCGAAAAGCTCGACCTCAGAGTTTGCGAAATCGTAAAAGCACAGGAAATCAGAAAATCACACAGCTGTCTTAAGCTTACACTTGACGATGGTAGCGGTGAAAACAGAGTTATCGTTTCTTCAATCAAGAACGAATACACCTGTGAACAGCTTATCGGCAAAAAGATTATTGTTGTTGCAAACCTTGAACCTGCAAGATTCTCAGGCGTTCAGAGCAACGGTATGCTTCTTGCCGCAACAAACGGCGCTTGCGGATGTCAGGTTGTATTCCTTCCCGATTGTGTTCCCGCAGGTACACAGATTAAATAAGAGGCAAAAGTAAATGATAAGATTTATTGATGTTACTGAAAAAACATTCAATGAGGTCTTTGAAAAAATGACAACGGCGTTCCCTTATGAGGAACGCCGTGACTTTTTGGACCAGATGGAATGTTTGAAAAACGAGCATTTTATTTTTTCAGAGGTCTATGACGGTGATACTGCCGTAGGCTTTGTTTCTCTGTGGCTTTTCGACAAATTCATTTTTATTGAGCACATTGCCATTGATGAGGCTAAGCGTGGCGGCGGTTACGGTTCAAAAACTATTGAGCTTGTAAAAGAAACATACCAAAAGCCCATAATTCTTGAGGCAGAAGCCCCCGAAACGGAGCAACAGATAAAAAGAATTAAATTTTATAACCGCCTTGGCTTTAAAGTCAATGATTTTGATTATACCCAACCCTCATACCACAATGCCGAGGGTGTGCCCCTTTTGATTTTAAGCTATCCGAATTTACTGAACAATAGTGAGTTTGAGGAGTTTTTAAGGGAAACGAGAAGAGAAGTTTATACAATGCGTAATTCATAATTCGTAATGCGTAATTAAAGGGGCTAACGCCGATTTTTAAAATGCCGACCGCAGGTCCCTACAATTATGAATTAAGCATTACGAATTACGAATTTAAAACCCCATCTGCAATGCAGACGGGGTTTTATTATTTACCCACACAAAAATTTTTAAACACTTCTGTAACTACCGTTTCCGTTGCCTTTTCACCTGTTAAAACGGAAAGGTTTTCAATTGCACAGTCAATGCATACGTTAATGGCATCGGGGGTAATGCCCATCATAAGACCATCAAGGGCTTCGCGGATATTTTCTGCCGCCTTCATAACACAGTTTCGTTGACGCTCCGTTGTTATAAGAGGGGCTGAGGGGTCGAAGTCTGCGGTACCCACAACGTTTTCAACGGCGTTCGTTAATTCATCAATACCCTTTCGGTTCTTTGCCGACATTTCTACAATGGGTGCACTTGTGTGGTTTTTGAGTTCCGTTACCGAAAGATTAACCTCACCGTCAGTTTTATTGATGATAACCACCGTATTCTTCTTACTGCACATTTCAAGCAGCGCTTTATCGTCATCAGAAAGCTCGTTCTGTGCATCAAGCACCATAAGAACAAGACTTGCTCTGTCAAAGCGCTCCTTTGCCCTTTCAACACCGATTTTTTCAATTATATCGTCGGTGTTTTCTCTTATACCCGCCGTGTCCGCAAGGCGAAGCGTAATGTTGCCCACTCTTACGGTTTCCTCAAGAACATCACGTGTTGTACCCGCAACAGAGGTTACAATGGCACGCTCACTACCTGCAAGGGCGTTAAGAAGCGTGGATTTACCAACGTTGGGCTTGCCAACAATTGCGGTGTCAATTCCCTCAAGCACCGCCTTACCTGCATCAAAGCCCGAAAGAAGCTTTTCAAGTCTTTCGCTGACGTCTGTAAGGGTTGCATTCATTTCATCATCGGAAAGCTCGGGAATTTCGTCGTCGGGGTAATCCACCCAAGCCGCCATAAATGCGGCGGTAAGCGCCAATTTGTCACGACATTCGCTAATTTCACGGCTCAATGCACCGTCAAGAGCGTTAAGCGTGGCGGCTCTTGCCTCCTCGCCGGATGCGGAAATAAGTGACATAACCGCTTCAGCCTCGGACAAATCCATTTTGCCGTTAAGGAAGGCTCTTTTTGTAAACTCGCCCCCCTCTGCAGGCTCGGCACCTGCATTAAGCACCGCACGAAGCACCCTTTTTAATATAAAAAGTCCACCGTGACAGCTTAT
This sequence comes from Clostridia bacterium, assembly GCA_017550105.1. Lineage (GTDB taxonomy): Bacteria > Bacillota > Clostridia > Oscillospirales > Acutalibacteraceae > DTU089. The sequence goes on from JAFYLQ010000042.1 coordinate 31,701, forward strand.
TTCAACAACGTCCTCACCCGTGTAGCTTTTAGGTGCTCTGAAAACAAGGGCAACCGCATCGTCAAGGGTGGTTTCGCCGTCGTGCACCTTGCCGTAAAGGGCTCTGTAACCGGGAGTGTCACTTACTTTTTTACCCGAAACAGCAGAAAAAACGCTGTCCGCAATGGTCAGCGCATTTTCACCTGATATTTTAATTGTACCTAAACCTGCCGCCGCCTGAGCGGTAGCAATAGCAGCAATAGTTGACAAAAAATCACCTGTAATTAAAAATTAATTTTTACCCGTTGAGCCGAACCCGCCTGCACCACGCTCGGTTTCGTCAAGGTCGGAAACCTCCTCGGTGGGCATCATAGATACGGGCATAATAACCATCTGGGCTATTCTTTCACCCGGTTGAATGGTGTACGGTGTGCCTATCTGATTTATAACACCGACCATAATTTCACCACGGTAATCGCTATCAATAACGCCAACGGAGTTAAGAAGACCTATGCCGTGTTTTACCGCAATACCGCTTCGAGGAAAAACAAATGCACCATATTCTGCAGAGGGAAGCGCAATGGCAATACCCGTAGGAATTACGGCGGTAGCACCGCCATCAAGGGTTATGGGCTCGTCAATTGCGGCACAAAGGTCAAGACCCGCACTGCCCGAGGTAGCCCTGTTGGGAACCTTGGCGTCTTCACGTACTTTTTTTATTTTTAAAATTTCCATATTATCACCAGAGTCTGCCGATATTATTTTCTTCGGCGTTGTTTACAGCTTTAATTCTTTCAAGCTCACGCTTGTAGAAATCCCTTTCGCTCTTTGCCTGAGCCGCATCCTCAAGATACGCCTTAAGCTGAGAACGTAAGGTGTCCGCATTACCGCTATTTTTAGCTGCATCGTCTGCGTACTGTAAAGCAACAAGAATAGCCGCCTGTGTTGTGGAAACACGGCTACCCCTGAGGATTCCCTTCATTTTTTCGTCAAGCTCACGAGCCAAATCCTGCATATACTCGGCGGATTCGTCGGAAACTATGCGGTATTCCTCACCTGCAATATGCAATTTGTGTACTTTCTTTTCCATGATAACCATCCTTAAAATTTTTCATAAGGTGATTATACCTTGTTTTGACCATTTTCGCAACACTACATATTGTAAAAATTCATTTTGTATACACAATTTATAAGTTGATATTTGTTATAGTTATTGATATAATTTATTTACCATCTGTGTGGAAGGTGAAACTATGGAAAATACTACCTCTGACAACGTAATAAATCAGGTTAATTCTACCCCCGTTGGTGGTTCAGATAATTTTGCCCAAAGACCTGCACAACCCGTGCAACCAAGGGTTCAGACTGCGGCTTATCCCAATACCAACCAACAGACCTTTTATAATAATTATGCCCAAAGACCGGGTACTGTTGCCTACAACGTGCCCTCTTATACACCGTCTGCTCAGCAGACCCCCATTTACAGAAGTGCACCGGCAACAAGCAATCAGACTCCGTCGGCAATTTACAATAATGCTCAATCAGGTAATGCCCCCCAATACCATTACGGCAACCCCACCTCAGCAGGCATTCTTAATAACTCCTATTTACAGGAGCAGCAAGCCAAAAAGCTTCAGGAAAAAAAGGATTCAAAGACCTTACGTGCTCTGGGTAATTTAGCGGGCTTTGGTCTTGTTGTTTGCTTTTTAAGAACAAATTTTGAAGGCTCGATTATAACGTTAATCTGGACCCTCATTACAGGCATCGGCAACGGCGACCTTATAAGCAATATGTCGTATAGCTTTGGCGAACTGGTTTTTCTGAATATGATTCTTTCCGTGCTTCTGGTGGGCGGCACCTTCTTCGGACTCCACCTTATACAGAAAAAGCTTACCGATAAGACCACGGGTGAAAAAAAGTACAAATCCACCATAAGACTCGGCGCACCCAAAAAGCCCTTTAAAACCCTTTTGCTTATTCTCATTTCCTTTGGCGGTTGTATGGGCGCAAACTTTTTAACCTCTTACGTTTCTGCCTTCTTTTCTTCAATAGGCGTTGAGTCAGGCTACACCTCATTCGATAATCCTCAGGGTATTGCGGATATCGTGCTTTTATTCATCGGCATCGCAATTATTCCCCCGCTTTTAGAGGAATTTTCAATGCGTGGCGTATTATTGTCATCAATGCAAAGATACGGCAACACCTTCGCAATATTTGCTTCCGCATTTATTTTCGGCTTGTTCCACGGCAACTTTACTCAGATTCCCTTTGCTTTTATGTGCGGTCTTTTCTTTGCTTACATCACCATTGCCACCAATAGTCTGTGGCCCGCCATCATCGTTCACGCTATGAACAACGGTATGTCCTGCGTTTCCGTAGTCCTTACACAATACTACGACGAAAACGTTGCAAACACCTTCTTCTACGTCGCATCAATAGGCGGTATAGTATTAAGCATTATCGCTCTTGTAATCTACCTTGTACGCTACAAAAAGGACTTTATTTTGAAAAAGCCTTCAAAAATCCCCAACTTTTCTTCTGCAAAGAAATTCAGAAAGTTTATGGGCTCACCGGGTATGATTATTGCCACAGTTGTTTACGTTGGTCAGGCTCTTGCAATGGCATTAGTTTCATCCTTAACGGATATTTTCAGTATTTTAAGCTAAAATGAAAGAATATTTTATGAACGAGGCTTTGCGCCTCGGGAGGCTTTCTGCCGAAGAAGGCGAGGTTCCCGTTGGTGCAGTAGTCACAATAGGAAATAAAATTATCGGCAGGGGCAGAAACCGTCGCGAAAAGGTAAAAAACGCCCTGCACCATGCGGAAATTGAAGCCATAAACGAGGCTTGTGCCCGTCTTGGTGGTTGGCGACTTTGGGAATGCGAAATGTACGTCACCCTTGAGCCCTGCCCCATGTGTGCCGGTGCAATTATAAACTCCCGCATAAAAAGGGTCACCTTTGGTGCGTGGGATAAAAAGAACGGTGCCTGTGGCTCCGTAACAAATCTTTTTACAAGTCCTTTCAGTTTTACACCCATCTACGAGGGTGGCTTTATGGAAAATGAATGTGCCGATTTACTATCTGCTTTTTTCAAGGACTTGCGAAAAAAATCAGAAAACAATAAAACAGAAAAGGAAAATACCACTATGGAAAAAATTGCAAGCTTTACCGTTGACCATACAAAATTAATGAGGGGTATGTACATTTCACGAATCGACGGTGACGTTGTTACATACGATATAAGAACAAGACGCCCCAACGTTGAGGAGGTTATGGAAAACGGTGCAATTCACACCCTCGAGCACCTTTTTGCTACCTTCGTAAGAAACAGTAAATTTAAGGATAATATTATTTACTTCGGACCTATGGGCTGCAGAACAGGATTTTACTTTTTAACAACCGGTATGACCCACGGCGAAGCCTTAAAATTAACTCAGGAGGCTCTTGCTTTTATAGAGACCTTCGACGGTGAGGTTCCCGGTGTAAGCGCCGTTGAGTGCGGCAACTACCGTGACCACGATTTAGAAGGCGCAAAAAAAGAAGCAGCCGCCCAGAAAGAGGTTCTTAAAAACTGGACAACTGCGGATATGATTTACTAAAAAACTGAAAAATCAGGGAGTTTCGTTTGAAACTCCCTGATTTTTATTTCGCTTCTGCTGCTTTTTTCTTTTCCAACTTTTTCTTACGGGCTTTGTAGGCGTTAAGCTCTGCAACACATTCATCAGGAAGGTCGCAATCACCTACTGAAAGAACGGTTTTGTTGTAAAGACCCTTGAAGTTTGAACCGCCCGTTGTAAGAATTTTCTTTTTCTTGGCGTATTTTGCAAATTTCACCTTTTCCTCGTCGGTAAGCTCGGGTGAATAAACCTCGATACCGTCAAGACCTGCTTCAACAAGCTCGTCAAGAAGCTTATCGTTTTTGCAACGCTGAGGATTTGCAAGGACTGCAATACCGCCTGCATCGTGAATCTGCTTAAGAATATCAAAGATATCCTCATACTGGGGAACGTGATTGATATTGCCCTCGGAGTCTGATGAGAAAAGCTCCTTATAAAGGTCACCGTAAATTCTGTCTGCAAAGCCGTTCTCTATGAGAGCCTGCATAATGTGAACCTTAAAAATATTTGTTGAACCCGTAGCGCATTTAACAACGAACTCAGGTGTAATGGGATACCTCTGAGCGGTTTTGAGCATCATAAGATGGGTTGATTTTTTTCTTATTAAAGAGCTGCGGCGGCAAAGACCCTCAAGTCTGTCGGGGAAATCGGGCTTGTAGCAAAGCATATGTATTTCCTGACCTGTGGTTTTATCGGTACCCGAAAGCTCAACGCCGGGAATAACCGTAACACCGTGTCTTTCGCCGATTACCTTACCCCTTACGGTACCGGCAAGGCAGTCGTGGTCAGTAATTGCTATTGTAGTAACGCCGCGTTTTTTAGCAAGTAAAATTAAATCCTCGATGCCCAATGAACCGTTAGACAAACGGGTATGGCAATGTAAATCCGCTGACAAAATAATCCATCCTTTCACAAACCTCACAAAGAGGTTTTTTCCATATCTACCCAAAGCTTAACATTAAGAGAAAACTGTATTTTATCAGACAATTGTAAAAAAATCGCCGAAAAATAGCAGAAACCCCCCTAATATATTACATTAACAATATTTTACTATTTCCGCAAAAAAAAATCAAGGTTTTTTTCGTTTTTTGAAAGAAAATTTCTTTTGCTTTTTCATATACTATATGTTATTATTTGATTATAACATTTATTTGTATACGGAGTAATATGAGCAATTTGGTTTACGTAGCCCTCAGCGGTGGTGTTGATTCTGCCGCGGCGGCAATACTTCTTAAGGACCGTGGGTATGAAGTCCGCGGTGTTACGTTGCGTCTTAAACCCGAAAACCTTGCGGACGGCGATATTGCCGATGCACAAAAGGTAGCGGATAAATTAGGAATACCCCTTGATATTATTGACGAGCGTGAAAGCTTTAAAACCGTTACAGATTATTTTTGCAACGCTTATCTTCAGGGGCTCACACCCAACCCTTGTGTTTTTTGTAACCCCAACATAAAAATCGGTAAATTAGTTGAATACGCCCTCAAAAACGGCGCCCAATACGTGGCAACGGGGCATTATTCGGATATTGTGGAAATTGACGGCAAATATTTCATCAAAAAGAATCCTACGGGTAAGGACCAGAGCTACTTCCTTTGCAGGTTAAATCAGCATCTTCTTTCACACTTGATGTTCCCGCTAAGTGATTTAACCAAGGACGAAATACGTGCTCTTGCAGAAAGCCGAGGCATCGAGGTTGCTCATAAAAAGGACAGTCAAGAGGTCTGCTTCATACCCGATAACGACTACGTTTCGTTTATTGAAAAGCAGTTTAACCCAAAGGCTCTGCCCGGTGACTTTATTTCCACAAGCGGTGAAAAATTAGGCACCCACCAAGGAATATACAAATACACTATCGGTCAACGTAAGGGCTTGGGCGCCTTTGGTAAACCAATGTACGTTATATCAATTAATCCCGAAAGCAACACAGTCACCATCGGTGATAACCACGAGCTTTTTACCAATAAAATTTTTATAAACGACTTAAGCTTTCTTTCAGGGGAGTTGCCCGAGGGCGATTTACTCTGTTTTGTGAAAATACGTTGTGCGGCAAGACCTGCCGAGGCGGTTATGAAAACTTGCGAAAACGGTGCTTTTATAGAATTTGCAGAACCCCAAAGAGCAGCAGCGCCGGGACAAACAGCCGCAATTTACACCGATGACATACTAATAGGAGGCGGAATAATATGCAATCCTTAAAAAAACTTTACAAAGTTGGTATAGGACCCTCAAGCTCACACACAATGGGTCCCCAATATGCCGCAGAGTATATTAACGATACCTACCCCGAGGCAGATTACGTTAAGGTTATTCTTTACGGCTCACTGGCCCTTACAGGTGAGGGTCACGGCACGGACAAGGCGTTGGCAACAACCATCAAGGCAAAAAACGAAATCGTTTTAAACATCGAAGAAACGAATCTTCCCCATCCCAATACCCTTGATTTTATCGTATCAAAGCAGGGTGAAGAAATTGCCAAGGTACGTGCTATGAGTATCGGTGGCGGTGAAATCCGTATTGAGGGTGTTCCCGCAGTTACCGCCCCTGAAATTTATCCTCAGAAAAACTTTGAGGAAATCAAGGATTATTGCCTTATGCATCACTTAAGGCTCAGTGACTATGCGGCAAAATTCGAGGGTGAAGAAATTTTCCCCTTCTTAAAATCAATATGGGAAAGAATGAAGCTCACCATTCGTGAGGGGCTTTATCAGGAGGGTATTTTACCCGGTGGCTTAGAGGTTGAACGAAAAGCGAAATACCTTTATGCTCAGCGTCACATGGACGAAACTCCCGAAACCCGTGAAAACAGGCTTGTTTGTGCTTACGCCTTTGCGGCAAGTGAGCAGAATGCAGGCGGCGGAATGATTACAACCGCGCCCACCTGCGGTGCATCGGGCGTTCTTCCTGCAGTTCTTTATTATATGCAGGAGAAAAAGGGCTTCACCGACTTTGAAATTGCCAAAGCCCTTGCGGCGGCAGGAATCGTGGGCAACGTAGTTAAGCAGAATGCATCCATAAGCGGTGCTGAGGCAGGCTGTCAGGCAGAGGTTGGTACCGCTTGTTCAATGGCGGCGGCAGCACTTGCGGAGCTTCACTTTATGGACCTTGACCAGATTGAGTACGCCGCCGAAAATGCTATGGAGCATTATTTAGGTCTTACCTGCGACCCCGTTTGCGGACTTGTGCAGATTCCCTGTATTGAAAGAAATGCCGTTGCGGCTATGAGAGCCATAAACGCACTTTCTTTGGCAAACTTCCTTACCGCCACAAGAAAGGTTAAATTCGATACGGTTGTTGACACAATGTACCAGACAGGCAAGGACCTAATGCACAAATACCGTGAAACAAGCGAAGGCGGTCTTGCGGCAAATTACGAAGCATAATAAATTTTTAACATTTGTGTTTTATAATCCCAATTACCACTCTGTAAGGAGATGACTTTTTATGGCTAAAGAGAAAAAACCAAAAGAGATTAACAATCATCCCAATAAAATAGGTGCTAAGGACGTAGCAGGTTACACTATTGCGGAAGCCGCAAATATGTTTAACCTTACCTATATCACAAGCTTCCTTAAGGTGTTTATGACCGACGTTTTAAAAATCGCACCCAAGCGCGTTGGTTATATGTTCATCGTTACAAGACTCTGGGACGTTATTAACGACCCTCTCTGGGGTGCTATTGTTGCAAAAAGAAAGCCCGGTAAGGACGGTAAATTCTTACAATACTTAAGATTGGTTGCCGTACCCTTGGGTATTTCAACGGTTATTTGCTTCCTTCCCTATTCAGACCCTAACTCTATTTTCTATAATCAGACCCTTGCAAATAACCCCACCCTTCTCTTTGCGATATGTATTGTAACATACCTTATTTACTGTACAATGTACACCGCAATGAACATCCCCTTCGGCTCACTGGCTTCGGTTATTACCGATGACCCCAAGGGCAGAACCCTTCTTTCTACATCACGTTCTCTCGGTTCGGGTGTGGGTGGTGCGGTTGTTTCACTTATCGCTCCCTTTATCATTTACGTAGGTACAGGTGTTATGGACCCTGTTACAGGTAAAGAACAGGAGGTTGCCGACGGTAACCGTATGTTTATTTACGCTCTGATAATGGGTGTAATGTCAATTGCCTTCTACCTTATCGGTCATCGCAACCTTAAAGAACGTGTTCCTGCATTTGACGAGGAAAAGGTGGATTTCAAAAAAACCTACATTGGTCTTTTCAAATCCCGTCCCTTCGTAATGATTTGCCTTTCAGGTATTCTTATCAGCGGTCAGTTACAGTTCAACTCCTTTAATACATACCTTTATAAAAACTACTTCACAGAAACAAGCCTTGGTGTTTTAGGTACTATCTGTACATATCTTCCTATGGCAGTTCTGATGTTGTTTACACCTAAATTAGCCGCCAAATTCGGCAAAAAAGAGCTTTGCGGTAATATGTCAATCATCTCCGCAATTGCTTCCGTATTCCTTGCAGTTACCGCTAACAGCGAAACCTTCATCAACTTCATAAATCCTGCAACAGGTGCCCCCGGCACAGGCATTTATCCCGCATGGTTATTTATGACCTGTCTTTTCCTTATCGGCTTCGGCTACACCTTCGTAAGCCTTACCTGTTGGGCAGTTGTTATGGACGTTATTGACTATCAGGAATGGAAAACAGGTGTAAGAAACGAAAGTGCAGTTTACTCCGCATACACCTTCGGCAGACAGTTAGGTCAGGCAATTGCAGACGCAGGCGGTCTTTTCCTCTTGCAGTGGGCTAAATACGACAGTGCTACTGCCGGCAACGGCTTCATTACCGCCAACGACACGAGCAACAAGATTATGTTCATCTGCACAATCATCCCCGCAGTTGTTTACACAGGTGTATGGCTTATCTTTAAATTCGGCTATCCCCTTACTAAAGAAAAGCTTGAGCCTATTTACAAGGACCTTCGTGAAAAGCACGAAATGGAAGAAGCCGTTAATATTTAATAGTATAAAAAACATCGTGTCGTCGGACACGATGTTTTTTATTGTTTTCTCTTGTTTTAAAGGACCCTTTCTGCTATACTTTATAATGTATATTTATATTATAATGCGGAAGTGCGAATATGAAGAATAAAAGTAATTCTATATATAAAAGAGTGATTTCGTTAGCTCTTGCCATTTGTTGTTTTATATCGGTTTTTGCCCTTTCATCCTGTAGCGTTTTAGAAAAGGAAGCGGCACTCACCATCAACAACACTAAAATAAGCAACGACGTTTTCACCTACTTCCTCGACCTTGCCATGGTAGAGGAGGGCTCAAGTGCATCGTACGAGACACTTGTCAACAAAGCCTCGTCCCTTGCGGGTACTTATTACAAAACCAATTCACTTTTCCACACCTACAAATTATCACTTTCAACTGCACAAAAGGCGGCAGTTTCTGAAAAGGTTAATGCGGTATGGGGCATTTACGGTGATTATTACACCAATATCGGCGTTTCGAAGGAAACGCTTACAAAGGTATACACCGCTGATGCTTACCGTGATGCATTGCTTGTGCATTATTACGGCGAGGGCGGTATTGAGGAAATTCCCTCAAGCAGGCTTTATGCAAACTTCAAGAGCAATTACCTTGTTTTTCAGGTAATTACGGGCTACTTTACCGAAACGGACACCGCAGGTAACACCATAAGATTAAACAAAAACGATACGGAAACACTCGTTCTTAAATTTCAGAATATGTCCGCAATGGTAAATGCGGGTGAGCAGACTATGGAGGAAGCCGCCGATTATCTTACCGAAAGCGGATACCCCGGCTCTGTACAGACCGTTATTCTTCACAAGGATGATAAATCATCATACCCCGAAGGATTTTTTGAAAAGGTGCAAAGCATTGACTCACGCTATGCGGCAATCATTGCTTCAAACGATTACATCTTCCTTGTTTTAAAGGGCGAGGCAGACGTAAACAGCTCTTATTACGCCGACAAGAAAACTGATATTATAAAAAATATTGTGGGCAACAGTATCGACCAAACCATTGAAGCCGCTTATACACTTGACACTGAAGTTTCCCATTCCACCGCAAAGGGCTATTACACACTGATTATTAACGAAAAGGGTGCTTAAAATGAATTCTGTTATTGAAAATATTTTATCCCGTCAGACTATACGTGAGTATACCGACGAGCAGATACCCGACGAATTGCTTGACGTAATTCTCAAGTGCGCCATTCGTGCACCAAGTGGCAGAAACACTCAGCCCTGTCATTTAAGAGTTCTTCAGAGCCGTGAAAGGCTCCGAGAAATGAACAAGGACTTCAAAGACATTGTCGGTTGGGACACCCCCGCATACACGGGCTGGGATATACGACCCGTTTACCACAACGCCCCCACCTTTATATTTATTTTTGCTAAAGATAAATCCGATATGGCGGCAGGGCTTATGGCTGAGAACATTGCCCTTGCGGCACATTCATTGGGGCTTGGCTCCTGTATGATTGGCTCTCTTGGTGGTCTTTTTGACAATCCCGAGGGTGCAAAAAAATGGAAAGAAATATTGGATATACCCGAGGATTGGCAATTCCTTTTAGGTATGACCCTTGGTTATCCCAACGAAAAGCCGCCTTTCAAGGACAGAGAAGACGGACACGTTAAATTTATTGATTAAGAGTAGGTAGCTATGAATTATTTTGCAGGAAATTATGACGTTGCGGTTATAGGTGCGGGACACGCAGGTATTGAGGCGGCTCTCGCAAGTGCCCGTCTTGGTGCTTCCACGGTTGTTTTTACCGTTAACCTTGACTGGATAGGCAATATGGCTTGTAACCCCTCCATAGGCGGAACCTCAAAGGGTCACCTTGTGCGTGAAATAGACGCTTTGGGCGGTGAAATGGGTAAAGCCGCAGACAAAACCCTTATTCAAAGCCGTATTCTCAACTTGGGCAAGGGTCCTGCCGTACATTCACTACGTGCACAGATTGACCGCCGTGAATATACCCAATATATGAAGCATTGCCTTGAAATGCAGGACAATCTTGATATGAAACAGGCAGAGATTGTTTCCCTTAAGAAAAACGACGAGGGCTTATGGGAATTCACCACAATGCTTGAGGCAACCTACACCGCAAAATGCGTTGTTATTGCAACGGGCACGTTCCTTAAGGGCAAGGTTTTCGTCGGTGACGTTTCATACGAAAGCGGACCCGACGGTATGTTCCCCTCCAACAAGCTTTCAGACTCACTTAACGAGCTCTCAGTTCCCTTAAGAAGATTCAAAACAGGTACTCCGCCCAGAGTAAACAAGCGTAGCGTCGATTATACGGGTCTTGAGGAGCAGATTAGTGATGAACAAATCACACCCTTCTCATTTGAAACCCCCGAGGGTGCTCTTGAAAATAAGGCCATATGCCACATTACATACACCAACGCAGACACTAAGCAGGTTATACTTGATAACCTGCACCGCTCCCCCCTTTATTCAAAAAAAATTGAGGGTGTGGGTCCCCGATACTGCCCGAGCATTGAGGATAAAATAGTCCGTTTTGCCGAAAAAGGCAGACATCAGGTTTTCATTGAGCCCTGCGGTCTTGATACTGAGGAGCTTTACTTACAGGGGCTTTCATCATCACTTCCCGAGGACGTTCAGATTAAAATATTAAAGAGCATCAAGGGTCTTGAAAACGTTAAGGTTATGCGCAACGCGTACGCCATTGAATACGATTGTGTTGACCCCCTTGCATTAAAATCCACTCTTGAATTTACAAATCTTGAGGGACTTTACGGTGCAGGTCAGTTTAACGGCTCGTCGGGCTATGAGGAAGCCGCCGCACAGGGTCTTGTTGCAGGTATCAACGCCGCAAGAAAGGTTCAGGGCAAGGAGCCCTTCACCCTTGACCGCAGTACCTCTTATATCGGCACACTTATTGACGACCTTGTTACAAAGGGCTGTAAGGACCCCTACAGAATGATGACCTCACGCAGCGAATACAGGCTCATTCTTCGTGAGGATAATGCGGATTTAAGGCTAACTGAAATGGGCTATGAATTAGGTCTTATTTCTCAGGAGCGTTACGACAAGTTGCAGGAGAAAAAGCGACTTATTGAAGAGGAAACCGAAAGAGTTTCAAGAGTTACAATCCCCCCCTCAGAAGAATTATCAAGGGTTCTTGAGGAAGCAGGTACCGCACCCACAATAACGGGATGCAGACTTTCTGAGCTTATAAAAAGACCTCAGCTTTCATACAAATTACTTACACCATTTGACAAAAAGCGACCCGACTTACCCCGTGAGGTATTTGAGCAGGTTGAAATTAACCTTAAATATGCGGGCTACATAAAGCGTCAGTTGGCTCAGGTTGAAGAGCTCAAACGACTTGAAGTAAAAAAGATACCGCAGGACATTGATTATGATAAGCTCACTAATCTTCGTCTTGAGGCTATAGAAAAATTAAAGAAAATCCGCCCCGAAACCATCGGACAGGCTTCCCGCATAAGCGGTGTTTCCCCTGCTGATATAGCGGTGCTTCTTATTCACTTAAAATCTAACTAAAGGAGAATATCTATGATACCCAGAAACGAACATCCCAATCCGGGATTTTACCGTGAAAGCTATATTAACCTTAATGGTGAATGGGATTTTGATTTTGACTTCGGTAACTCCGGCGAAGAGCAGAAATTTCAATTAAACGAGCACAAGCTCAGCAAAAAAATCATCGTTCCCTTTTGCGTTGAAAGTGAATTATCAGGCATCGGCTACAAGGATTTTATCCCTGCCGTATGGTACAAAAAAACAGTTAATTTAACTGAGGAGCAGATTTCAGGCAAGGCATTTATCGTTTTCGGTGCAGTTGATTTCCACGCAAGAGTATTTGTTAACGGCAATTTTGCAGGGGAGCACTTCGGTGGCTACACCTCCTTCAGAATTGACGCTACAAAGCACCTTGTTGCAGGTGAAAACACTATTGCCGTATACGTTCAGGACGACACCCGTTCACCCATACAGGCTCGCGGTAAACAGAGTGAATTAAGATATTCACACGACTGTGACTACACAAGAACAACAGGTATCTGGCAGACGGTTTATATGGAGTTCTGCCCCGAAAATTATATTAAAAACTTCAGAGTTTACCCCAACATTGATACCGCAACACTTACAATTTCCGCAGAAATTGTAGGCGACGGCGAGTTTTGTGCTAAAGCGTATTGGGATGAAAAAGAGGTTGGCTCAATTTCAACACCCACCACAGGTCAGACGGTAACCGTAACACTTCCCCTTTCCGAAAAACACCTTTGGGAGGTTGGCAAGGGCGGTCTTTACGGACTTACCCTTAACTTCGGCGGTGACGTGGTTACAAGCTACTTTGGTCTTCGTGAGGTAAAGCTTACTCCCGACAAGGGCATCACAATCAACGGCAAGGCGGTTTTCCAAAGACTTGTTCTTGACCAGGGCTTTTACCCCGACGGCATTTACACTGCACCCTCAAAGGAAGCGCTTAAGAACGATATTCTTCTTTCAATGGAGGTTGGCTTCAACGGTGCAAGACTTCATCAGAAGATTTTTGAGCCCCTTTTCCTGCATTATTGTGATGAATTGGGCTACATTGTATGGGGTGAGCACGGCAACTGGGGTGCTGACCATTCAAGCTTTGAATCCCTTCGTTACTTCTTAGTTGAAATTGAAGAAGAAATTGAAAGAGATTTCAATCATCCCTCATTAATCGGATGGTGCCCCTACAACGAAACATGGGACGTAAACGGCAGAAAGCAGGACGACGACGTTATCCGCATCGTTTACCGCACAGTTAAAAACCTTGATAAAACCCGTCCCTGTATCGACACAAGCGGTAACTATCACGTAGAAACCGATATTTTTGACGTGCACGATTACGAGCAGGATTACAAGATATTCAAGGAGCATTACGATATGCTTGTAACCGACGGTGTGCTTTTCGACAACCACAAGCACCGTCAGACCCCCAACGGTGAGCCTGTATTTATGAGTGAATACGGCGGAATCAGAGTTGAACTCAGAAACGCCGAGGAAAATGACCGTGAAAAGGCTTGGGGCTACGGTAATGCCGCAACGAGCCTTGAAGAATTCTACGAAAGATACGACGGCCTTACCACCGCACTTATTGACAACCCCAAAATGATTGGCTTCTGCTACACTCAGCTTACAGACGTTGAGCAGGAATTAAACGGTGTTTTCAAGTATGACAGAACAAAGAAATTTGATTCCGAAATTCTTTACAAAATCAACACCAAAAAAGCCGCAATTGAAGAATAATCAAAAGGTGATATGCCGCAGGGCATATCACCTTTTTAATGCGTAATACGTAATGCATAATGCGTAATTATCGGGACTGCGTCAGCATTTATAATCAGCTTGCCCCTTAACTCCTCATTCCTAATTCCTCATTCCTAACTAAAAAACAACCGTCTTTTCAATTAAAGACGGTTGTTTTTTTATCTTACTATTTTTTCACCATCGAATACGATGATACCGTGACCGCTACCCGTTTTACCCTTGTTTGTTACAACGTGCTCTTTGAATGCACGGCGCATCGAGGTATCTGTGGGCCATTTCTTAGGACTACCGAAGCCTGCTTTGCCGAACACTCGCCATGCATCGGTAAACACCGCCTTCTCACCCTGCTTAATTAACTCAAAGTCATCAATGAATTTAAGTGTGTTAAGGTTTGCGGGTAAAAATTCCTTATATCCGTCCCAAAGGAGCCATGAACCGCACTCGAAAATCATCAAGCCGTCCTCTCTGCGGAAATCCTTAAAGAATTCGTAAGCCTTCTTGTAGGAGTCAAGACGAACCTCGTCTGTAAGGGGTACTCCTGAAGAGGGAATGTGGAAGCCGAGGGATTTGTCGCCACGTTTAATGGTAATACCTGCAGAGGTTGTGTATTCATCGCAAACACCGAAGGTGGTGTGCTCATACTGGAATCTGCCAAGACAGAAGCGTCTGAGTGCATAAAAATCAGTGTTCCAGCCCGCAACGAAGGTACCGTAAACCTCTTTGCAGTCAACACACTCGTCAAACTTATATTTCAAGTCCATAATTGTGTTGCGGAAAAGCTCCTCGCTGAGACCCGCCTGCTTGTATCTTTCGTGCATAATCTCAGACATGATAACAAGCATAACAAAATCAAATGTATAATGCTTAACACCGTGTCTCATAGCAACAAATTTTGTTTTTGTGAAAAGCTCACCAAAGCTGTGTGCTTCGGGGTACATATATTGCTTTACCAAGGAATCAACCTTAGCGCTGAAGCTTTTGCTGTTGTCGATTTTTTCAGCAGTTTTGCAAAAAACCTCTACAGCCTCCTGAGGAAGGTCGAGTATTGTCAGAATTTCTTTAAAATGCTCGTTTAAATATGCCATTTTTCTCTCTCCTTAGTTTCTTAAGCTGTTAAGCGGTGCAGGAATTCTGCCACCACGGTTTATAAAATCAAAGCTTCCTTCAGAATGCACGGGCATAACGGGTGCCGTACCTAAAAGACCACCCATTTCAATAGAATCCCCTACGTTTTTGCCGGGTGCGGGAATAATTCTGACTGCGGTTGTTTTAGTGTTTATCATACCGATTGCCGCTTCGTCCGCAATAATTGCCGCAATTGTTTCGGCAGAGGTATCACCGGGCACTGCAATCATATCAAGACCAACGGAGCAAACACAGGTCATTGCCTCAAGCTTATCAAGGGTAAGCACACCCTTTTCGGCGGCAGCAATCATACCCTCGTCCTCGGACACAGGAATAAATGCACCTGAAAGACCACCAACGCTTGATGATGCCATAACGCCACCTTTTTTTACTGCGTCGTTGAGCATTGCAAGGGCGGCTGTAGTGCCGTGGGTACCGCAAACGCTTACGCCGATTTCTTCAAGAATTCTTGCAACCGAGTCACCTCTTGCGGGAGTGGGTGCAAGGCTTAAGTCAACAATACCGAACTCTGCACCAAGACGCTTTGAAGCCTCGCAGGCAATAAGCTGACCCATTCTTGTAATCTTAAAAGCAGTTTTCTTAATGGTTTCGGCAACAACGTCAAAGGGCTCACCCTTAACGCTCTTAAGTGCGTTGTACACAACACCGGGACCCGAAACACCAACGTTAATTGCACATTCGGGCTCACCCACACCGTGGAAGGCACCTGCCATAAAGGGGTTATCCTCAACCGCGTTACAAAAAACCACAAGCTTTGCACAACCAAAGCCATCCCTGTCCGCAGTGCGGAGTGCGGTCTTTTTAATGGTTTCACCCATAAGCTTAACCGCATCCATATTGATACCCGCTTTTGTTGAACCAACGTTTACGGAGGAACATACAAAATCGGTAGTTGCAAGAGCCTCGGGAATTGAGTTTATAAGTCGGCGGTCACCAATGGTGAAGCCCTTTTGAACAAGAGCAGAAAAACCACCGATAAAATTCACGCCACACGTTTTAGCCGCATCGTCCATAGCCTTTGCAAAAATTGTGTAATCCTCGGTTTCACAGCTTTCTGCCGCAATGGCAATGGGCGTAACGGAAATACGCTTATTGATAATGGGAATGCCCATTTCCTTTTCAATTGCCTCACCTGTTTTTACAAGGTTTTCGGCATACTTTGTGATTTTATCATACATCTTTGTAGCGCAAACCTTGGGGTCGGGATGTGCACAGTTGCGCAATGAAATCCCCATTGTAATGGTACGTATATCAAGATGCTGATCATCTATCATATTAAGAGTTTCAAGAATTTCGTGTTGGTTAAGCATACTCCACCTCAGATTCTGTGCATAGCATCAAAAATGTCTTCACGCTGAATACGAATATTAACACCTAAACGCTCACCTTCCGCATCAAGAGCGTCCACAATTTCAGAATAACTAACGTTTGCTTGCTTAACGTCAACAAGCATATTCATAGTAAACATATTCTGCATAACGGTCTGGCTGATATCAAGAATATTTACGTTAATCTTCTGCAAAGCAACGCAAACACCCGCCATAATACCTACTTTATCCTTACCTACAACGGTAATAACTGCATTCATAATATCTCTACCTTTCCTGCCATATTTAGCTTATTTTAGCATAATAAAAATAATAATACAATAAATATTAAACAAAAAAATGCTTCGACACAATCAAAAAAGTGTCGAAGCATTAATCATAAATTTAATTATTTAATGAAATCCCAGATATATTTGAAAATGCTCAGAGAAGCAAGGAATTTTACGATTGTATCAGGAACGATACCTGCAAGCCAACCGAAATCACTTGCATCATCCTTGTTTTCGTATTCGGGAGCGCCCTCGTACTCAAGAAGCATTGCCTGAGTATAAACGATACCGCCTTCACCGAATACCTCTGCTCTTACGTAAGCACCGATATCGCTTGAATAATCGTCAAGGTCGATTTCGTCACCATAAGCAATTGTTTTGCCGTTTGAAATCCAACGGATGCAAAGGTCACCGTCAACGTCAAGCTTAATTGTGTCCGCATCGTCATCAACAGTAATCTCGTTGATTGTGGGAGCCTCAACGTCAAGGGGAGCCTCGTACTTAGCGTTGTAGTCCTCAGCCTGTCTTGCAAGGATATCCTCACCGATAGCAGCTGCCTTGTCGTCACCGTTTCCAACAAGGTACATTGCAATTTCGTTAAGCTCTTCGTTGTTGCCGATGTATTTACTTGCTGCGAAGAACTCGCCTGCCTTCATACAGTTATAAAGACTGTCAACTGTATTTTCGGGCATAATCATCATTGTGTAGCCTGTGTAAGCGGCGGTTGTTCTGTGAGCGTCACTTGTTGCAATTGCAGTAACGTTTCTGCCCTGAGGAGCAAGGTCCATAAGCATAATGTCCCAAAGTTTTCTGTCGAAACGTGTTCTTGAGTCACCCTTGGAGTTAATGTCGATACCTATGCAAGAGGGATATTTAAGAAGAAGGCTCTCAAATTTATCAATGTAATATGAGTAGCTCTCGTCGTAAGCGTCACAGGTGTACTCCTCATCACGGGCATTTGTGTATTCACCGGGGTGGTTAATAACTGAAAGACCGCCTAATTCATCAACAGCCTTAATGGGTGTTTCGTAGTCACTTGTACCACCAACAATACCATGACCGTAGTCAACGAACCAAGAGTTAACGTGAGCATTGTTAAGTGAAGTGGGGTTGTTTTCAATAGCGTAGGGAACACGAAGCATCTTCTGACCCTGTGTACCGTCCTCGTAGGTCTGATAGTAGTAGTCACCGCCGTTTTCGGTGATAACGTCGTACTTATCGCCGTCAAAGGTTAAGCCGCCACCCTCCTGAAGGGCAGTTAATTCTCTTGTTCCGTCCTTGATGCCAAGGAAAACCTGAATTGCAGGAATAACGTCCTGATAAGTCCAGCTATAGCTTGTGGTTCCGTGGTCAGAAACTGCATAAATATCAAAGCCGTAATCATAGTTGGTTTCAAGCATTGCCTTAAGAGTGTCATCACCATCGGATGCTGTTGTATGGGTGTGAAGGTCAGCCTTGTACTGATTCCATGACCAATCAACGTTTGCATAGGGGTTGGTAATTTTGTAATCAACATCCGAATTTGCGGCAAAGCCGATAGTTCCGAATGCACCTGAAAGAATAGCAACTACACAAAGAATTGCTATAAGCTTTTTGGTTTTTCTCATAGAAAATCCACCTTTCTGAAATGCAGAATTCAATTCTGCAATGATACATAATACATTTTAATATAATTTACATTATTTTTCAATCAACAACTTGAATAAAAAAATCACACTAAATATGTACAATATAAAAAAAGTCCCGCGATTTTCATCGCGGGACTTAAATGCTTTAATTAAGCATCAACCTCTGCAAGTATATCCATAAAGTTACTTACGAATGTTGAACCTGAGGTCTTGCTGATTACGTTGATTTCTTCATTTTCGCTGAGAAGTGAGTGGTACTCGTTATCTCTGAGAACGTAACCTGCCTGGTCGTTACAAAGACCGTAAACCATTACGTATTCACAATCTGTGCAATCTGCAAGTGCGGGTAATTCCCATTCACCCTTACCCCATGATGCATCGCCTGATGCGGGGCCACCGAAGATAAGAATGGGGTCAAACTCACCGGGGCAAAGGAATGTAGCAACCTTGTTGCCAAGCTCCATATAACCGATTTCGGTAATCAACTTGTAGCCTTCGCCGTCCTTAACGATAATTGCATTAAGAACGTCCTCACGAGCTGCAAGGGTAAGGATACCGTTGTCTGCAGTAAGAGCAACCTCCTGCATCTTAATGTTGAGCACGGGGTCAAGCTTTTCCTCTTCTTCAATAGCTATAACCTTCTTAGCAAGGATATAACCATATTCCTTCATATCTTCAATACCTGTTCTGCCTTCGTAATCGTGGAGCTCATACCAAAGGTCTGCAGCGTCGCCGATTGTTGCGGCTGTAACTGCATCAACACAACCGTTGGGGCAAGAAATTGTAACACCGTCTGCATGAGTAACGTCTGCAATTTCGCCACATTCTGAGCAAAGAACAATATCTCTTGATGTAATAGCAAGCTCTGCACCCTGAATGAATACTACGTTAGCGCCAACCTCTTCACGGATGGTCTTTTCGATGTAGTAGGGATAGTCAGCTGTAAGCTCATCGGGACCTGCACCGATACTTGTGCAGTGGATAGCTGCTTCAAGAATCCATGTTTCGGTTGTGCCATCTTCGGGAACGAAACGAAGTCTCTGGATTTCGGGGTCAATAGTCTGGGGATCACGCTTATCCTTGATGTAGTCTGAAATATCGGCTGCACCGTAGTAAAGGTCACCGGCTTTCATATTAACAACCGCACGCTTCATAGCATAAACAGTTTTTGTGAAAAGATTTTCCATAAACTGCTGATTCTTCTGAACCTTCTGATCATCAAGAAGACCGCCTACTGCAGCGTTACCTGTGTTCATAATAAGAGCCTGTGCAAGAGGCACGTTCATACCGAGTGTATCGATACAGGAATGCTGATGAAGAACTGAAACGTTGATAGCAACGATGTTGTATTTCTCAGCAAATTCAGCCATTCTTGAACGGATTTCCATAACGTCACCGCGTGAAAGACCGAAGCCGTCGATAACTGCCTGAACAACAATACCGCTGTTGCCGTCGCTGATAGCGTAAACACGTACACGCTGGTCGTCAAGAACCTGTGTGGGAACACGGCCTACGATGGGCTCAAGTGAACCTGCAAGATAATAGTCGCCGTCCATGGGGTTAATGCCTTCAAGAAGTGAAGCACCTGCATATCCGACCTTCCACTGAGCATCCTCAGCGACTTCGCGGTCAAATTCTTCTTCGCCCTCGAAGAAATACTCTGCTTCGTAGTTCTCCACATCGCTCCAGCTATCCTCATATCCGGGCCAATACTTATTGAGGTAAGTAAGAACAAATGATAAGAGTTTTTCAATTAACATTTCAAAAACATTTTCAACACTTGTTTCGGGAAGTGTGATATCTGCCGCAGAGACAGGTACCGCAAATGCTGAAAAAACAAGGATGAGAGACAGTACAACTGCCAATACCTTTTTAGACATAGGGATTCCTCCTTTTAATTATACAGGTTAATTATATTACCTTTTCCTTAAATAATCAATATTAATTTATGCGACTCAATTTTCTTTGGTATTTTTGACCAATTCTTCTTCAATAATTTTGTTTATGTTGTTTGCTCCCGTGTGACGATAGGGCTTGATTCTTAAGAAAATGTACATCACAATCGCACCAATAGTGTTACAAATAGTATCTTCCATAGTATCCATTAGGGCAAAACGGGACTCCAAACGGGCTTCATCAAGAGGAATAAGCATAAACACCTTGTCTAAACCGCCCGCTTCATCAATTGCCTTCTGCAAATCCCAATGCTGAGCATCACCGCCAAACCATTGGTCAAAGCTGAATTCGAAAATTTCCCAACCGGATGCAAAAGCAAAGGCAAGACCCATAGCCGCAATTGCCGCAATTCCGGGAGGGCAGATTGTTTTGTCACGAAGCTGCATAGCACATATACATTCGTAAGCAACGTACACACCCACACCGCAACCCAAGGCGTGCAACACCTTGTCGTAGCCGGGTATTGAATAGTAAAAATTCAGGAATGCACCGCCGAAGGATGCAAGAAAAAACGAAAGAATTGATAAATTCTGGAATTTGTGCGAAAACCTTCTCATAAAGGTTTTCTTGGGGAACATCTGACAAATTTCGTAAGCAAACATACCCACAAGATTTGCCGCCATCTGAGCGGGTTGATAGGAATCCATTTTAAAAAGGCTGTAGCCTATACCCCCTATCATTAACACCCTGAGTATCCACCAATAAGCAAGCTCAATTTTGCTTACACCCTTGTACACCCGTTTGAAATAATCCTTAACCATAACGTATCTCCTCGATTAATTTGAAAAAATATAATGTTTTCGGTAAATTTATTGCCGTTGCACATCACTTTAACACATATATGTTATGATTTTTTTAAATTTGTATTGAAAAAACAGTTTTCTAAAGGTATAATATAAAAGGTTATGGATATTTTCCGACACATTTTTACACGTGGGAGGTTTTCGCAATGGCTAAACGAGAGGGCTACATATCCTGGGATGAGTTCTTTATGGGTGCGGCAATGCTCTGTGCCAAACGCAGCAAGGACCCTAACACTCAGGTTGGTGCTTGCATCGTAAACAACGAAAACAGAATTTTATCCGTAGGCTACAACGGCTTCCCCTCAGGCTGCGACGATGATTGCTTCCCCTGGGAGCGTAGTGCCGAAGACGCTTATGACACAAAGTATCCCTACGTATGTCACGCCGAGCTTAACGCAATACTTAACTGCCGTGGCAGAAATCTTGCGGGCAGTCGCATTTACGTAGCACTTTTCCCCTGTAACGAATGTGCAAAGGCAATTATCCAGAGCGGTATTTCCGAGGTGGTTTACCTTTCGGACAAATATGCCGACACCTCTTCCACAAGGGCCTCAAAGCGTATGTTTGACGCCGCAGGCGTAAAATACAAGCACCTTGTTCCCGAAAGCAAGGAAATCGTGCTTGATTTAAGGGAAGAAAACGTATAAACAGGTTTAAAAAATTAAAAATATAGGAGTGTTAAAAATGGCTTTAGTTAACGCAAAAGACATGCTCACAAAAGCAAAAGCAGGCCACTACGCAGTTGGTCAGTTCAACATCAACAACCTTGAATGGACAAAGTCCATCCTTCTTACTGCACAGGAAATGAACTCACCCGTTATCCTTGGTGTTTCCGAGGGCGCAGGTAAATATATGTGCGGTTTCAAGACTGTTGCTGATATGGTTAAGGCAATGATCGAGGACCTTAAGATTACTGTTCCTGTTGCACTTCACCTTGACCACGGTTCATACGACGGTGCAAAGGCTTGTATCGAAGCTGGCTTCTCATCAATTATGTTCGACGGTTCACACTACTCAATCGACGAAAACATCGCAAAAACAAAAGAGCTCGTTGCTACTTGCGAAGAATTAGGCCTCTCTCTTGAAGCAGAGGTTGGTTCTATCGGTGGCGAAGAGGACGGCGTTATCGGTGCAGGCGAATGCGCAGACCCCGATGAATGCAAAATGATTGCTGACCTCGGCGTTACAATGCTCGCAGCAGGTATCGGTAACATCCACGGTAAATACCCCGAAAACTGGGCAGGTCTTTCATTCGACACACTTGCAGCTATTCAGGAAAAAACAGGCACAATGCCCCTCGTTCTTCACGGTGGTACAGGTATCCCCGCTGATATGATCAAGAAGGCTATCGACCTCGGTGTTTCAAAAATCAACGTTAACACAGAGTGTCAGCTTGCATTCCAGGAAGCAACAAGAAAGTACATCGAAGCAGGTAAGGACCTTGAAGGCAAAGGCTTCGACCCCAGAAAGCTCCTTGCTCCCGGTTGCGAAGCTATTAAAGAAACAGTTCGTGAAAAAATCGAACTCTTCGGCTCAAAGGACAAAGCTTAATTTAAAGAACGGAGCCGTACCCAATGTGGTGCGGCTCACATTTTTAACAGGAGTTAATTGATTATGGCAAAAAGCCCCAAATTTTCTGACAAAAAGAAAATAATTCCCATTATAGTTCTTATATGCCTTATTGTGGTGGCAACTATCTGTGTGTTGCTTCTGACACCCTTCGGCAAGCAGCTTTTAGGCATCGGCAAAAACGGCGAGCCCGTGGGCACTTCACAGACAGAAATTGCTTCAGAAACCGAGAAAACCGCTGAGGATACCTCAAAGGTTACGCTCCTTTCTCCCGATGAAATGCCCTCCGTCTCGGTGCCCAAGCCCACAAGCCCCGACGTTAATACCGACAAAAACTACTCGATTTTTGTAGATAAAAAGGTGTTCGACGTTAAGGAAGGCGATGGTGCAACAACCCTTACGGCAAAGGACAACAAAAACGTCATAATCACCGTTACTCCTTATAAAAGCATAAGCTATCAGGCTCTTTGCACCGACACCGTAAAGGTGCACGAAAGAAGCAACGAGCAACCGAAGCTTAACGTGGAAGGCCTTTATGCGGCATTCCACTCTAATATGAACGGTACGGTAACAACCGTTTACTGTATCGATGACGGCAACGGCGGAAGCATTAAATTAAAATACGAACGCCCCTCAAACGCCGACAAATACGACAAGGACTTCGAAATAGCCGTTTCGATGTTTAAGGTTAAATGATAAAATCCCGACCAAACGGTCGGGATTTTTTTAATTCGTAATTCATAATTCGTAATGCGTAATTATTGGGGCACAAGTGCCGATTGTAAAACCATTTGAAATAGAACAACCAAATACCGTAGGGGCTAGGCTTGCCTAGCCCGAAAGCATAAAAGCTACAACAAAACAAAGCGGGTCAGGCAAGCCTGACCCCTACAGTAATTTATTGTTTTCATCATCTTATTTTAAAACCGGCACTTGTGCCCCAAAATTATTCATTATTCTTTATTCATCATTCATTATTCATCATTCATTATTCATCATTCATTATTCATTAAAAAGCTCCCTCGCTACTGCAAGGGAGCTTTCACTTTATCCTTCATACTCAAAAACAGTATTATACGTACCGCTTTCGAATTCGTATTCCTCGTTATCGAGGTAGAGTGTGGCGTGTGAGCCGTTGGGAATAGTGAACGAGAATTTGCATTCGTTACCGTTACCTGTGTATTCCCATGATGAAATAATATCACCGTTTTCTGTGATAATACGAGCCTTTGCATAACCCAACTCCTTAATGGGAAGGGGTCTGAAAATAATATGCTTATAGCCGGGCTCGTTAACGTCAGAGTCAATACCCGCAACGGTTGTGTAAAGCCAGTCACCCACAGAGCCGTATGCATAGTGGTTAAATGAGTTCATTTCGGGAGTTGCAAAGGTACCGTCCTTCTTCATACCGTCCCAACGCTCCCACATTGTGGTAGCGCCCCTTGTTACGGGGAAGAGCCATGAGGGGAATGTTTCTTTAAGAAGTAATTTATAAGCAACATCGCTTCTGCCTATTTTTGTAAGAGCGTGTAAGAGATAGGGTGTACCTACGAAACCTGTTTTAAGGTGTCCGCACTCCTCAATATCCTTAACAAGCTTTGCACCCTCACGCTGAACGTCATCCGTAAGGTTAAAATAAATTGCAAGAACGTTTGCGGTCTGTGTTTCGTGCTCGGGCTTTCCGGTGTTGATATATTTCCTTCTGTAAGCCTTTACGGATAAATCGTAAAGCTCCTCAAAGTAGCTCATATCCTCGCCTATTGCCTTACCCATTTCAATGAACAGGCTGTTTGAATAAGCAAGGTAAGCGGAAGCAATAAGGTCGTTATCGGTAAAGCCACCCGTTGCCTCGTCACCTGCATCAAGTGAGAGCCAATCACCAAAGTGGAAATCGTGAGCATCAAAAAGACCTCTTTCACTACCCTTTGATTCCATAAACAGAATCCACTTTTTCATAGATTCAAACTGTTCTTTGATAATCTCGGTGTCACCGTAGGTTCTGTAAACCCAATAGGGTACAACCACCGCAACGTCCGCCCAGGCAGATGAGCCGTAGGATTCCCAGCCGATATCGGGAACAATGTGGGGAATACCCCCGTCCTCATGCTGGTCTGCCGCAACGTCGTGCATCCATTTTTTAAAGAATTTTTTTGTTCTGTAGTTAATGGAAGCGGTACGTGCAAAAACCTGAGCGTCACCCGTCCAACCAAAACGCTCGTCACGTTGGTTACAGTCCGTGGGAATATCAAGGAAGTTGCCCCTCTGACCCCAGATTATATTTTCATAAAGCTGCTGTACAAGCTCGTGACCGCAAGCAAAGTAGCCCGTACGCTTCATATCGGAAAAAACAACGACCGCAACAAAATCTGCGGGGTTAATTTCATTTTTGTCAAAGCCCTCAAGCTTAACGTAGCGGAAGCCCTGATATGTAAAATGGGGCTTGTAGGTATGCTCGTTGCCGTCGGAAATAATCTTGATTTCAACCTTGGCATCACGCATATTATCAAGATAGAAGTTGCCGTCTCTGTCAAGAACCTCTGCATGGTAAAGTCTGAATTCCTTACCCTTTTTGGCAGGTACCTTCCACTCAACGTAGCCTGTTAAATTCTGGCCGAAATCAAGCACAAGCTCACCCTTGGGGGTGGTGATAACCTCAACCACCTGAAGTCGTGCCATTTCACGAACCTCCTCGCCCTCCTGAGGAACAAGGATTTTTGTATCAATATCCCTTAACTCTTTTACAGGGAATTTTTCGTCGGTATTTACGTTAAAATCAACGGTTTCGCCGTTATAAACGTTGGAATAAAGAATGTTACTTTTTGAGCATTCCCAAGTGGAATCGGTGGGAATAAACTCCTCGGTGCCGTCCTCATACTCAATAAAAAGTGCCGCAATAAGCGCATCCTCTTTTGAGGTGATGCTCTCGTAATGCTCGTGAGCATTGCCGTGATAACGTCTGCCGTTACCTAAGGCGATATCAAGGGTATTGCACTCCTCCATCAAAGATGTTACGTCGTATTTCTGATACTGAATACGTTTGCCGTAGCTTGTCCAACCGGGTGCCAAAATAAATTTGCCGACCCTTGTATTATTAAGATAGGCTTCATAATAGCCTAAAGCCGAGCAACAAAGTGTAGCCTTGGTTATGGGCTTATCCAACCATACTACCTTATTAAAAACAGGACGGACGTCACCAAAATCCGCATCCTGTCTTATAAAAAACGCATCTCTTATGGTTTTCAATTTCATTCTCCTTTCAGAGTTGACATATTTTTTTAAAAATATATAATTAATATATCCCACTCGGGACTCATTTTCAATACCTTTCGGAGGCAATAATGAAAAATCTTTCCGATATTAACGTTATAAAATCAGTTATGGCACGTCACGGTGTCACCTTCAATAAAGGCTTGGGGCAGAATTTCCTTGTGGACCCCGAGGTTTGCCCCGCTATGGCGGAGGCTGCGGGACTTGACGAAAACACCTGCGCAATAGAGGTCGGTCCCGGTGTAGGCGTGCTTACTGCAGAGCTTGCAAAAAGGGCGGGTAAGGTGCTCAGCTTTGAGGTTGACGACCGTCTTTTGCCCGTTTTAAAAGAAACTCTTGCAGATTTTGATAACGTTGAAATTATAAATCAGGACGTTATGAAGGCAGACCTTAAGGGAATTATTGAGGAAAAATGTGCGGGTATGGATATTGTGGTTTGTGCAAACCTTCCCTACTACATCACATCCCCCATCATAATGCTCCTTTTAGAAAGCCGACTGCCCCTTAAATCCATTACTGTTATGGTGCAAAAGGAAGCGGCGGACCGCCTTTGTGCCGAGGTGGGCAGTCGTGACGGCGGTGCGGTTACGGTTGCGGTAAATTACTACGCCGAAAGCGAAAAGCTTTTCTTTGTTCCCCGTGACTCCTTCTTACCGCCACCCAAGGTAAATAGCGAGGTTATCCGTCTTACGGTACGTGAAAATCCCCCTGTTGCCGTTAAAAGTGAAGCCAATTTTTTCAAAACTGTAAAAGCCGCTTTTTCACAAAGAAGAAAAACCGCTGAAAACTCATTAAGCTCGGGCACGGGCATAAAAAAAGACGTTATAGCAAAGGTTTTGGCAGATGCAGGTCTTGAAAAAACAGTACGTGCAGAAAAACTGACAATGGAAGATTTTGCAAGACTTTCAGATATACTTTTTGAATAAAAAACTACCCTTGAGAAATAACTTCTCAAGGGTTTATTTTATGGTGTTCGGTAAAACTGTAAGCCGGGTTCTGTCGTTTAAGGCAATCATCTATCTACACCTTGCGTTGCCACAAGGTTCTAGCCACCCTTCGGGGTTACGAAAAAATCGCTGTCCGGCTGACTCCCCTGTCGGTGTTGCATCGGGTAGGGTTTACATGGCCGTGATGTCTCCACCACGCCGGTGAGCTCTTACCTCGCCTTTCCACCCTTACCGAAAAAATCGGCGGTATATCTCTGTTGCACTTTCCCTAAGGTTACCCTCGGCGGCCGTTAGCCGTTACCCTGCCGTATGATGCCCGGACTTTCCTCGTCTGTTCAGGTCAACGACCCAAACATCCGCAACTGCCCATTTTACCGAATGATTTATTTTACAACATATTAAAAATTAAGTCAAGATTATAAATTTCTTAAATATAAAGTATATAAATACAAAAATTTATATAAAAAGTATTGATACTTTTTGATTTTTCTGCAATAATAAGGTGTCAAATTATTGATTATAAAATGGAGCTTTATAATATGAATTACGATTGCAATAAGCTTGCCGATTTACTGTTCCCCCATATTACGGGTACGGTAGCCGAGCTTGAAGAAAAATATCCCGAAAGAAGCCTCCCCGAGGGTGCAAGGGTCACTCGTTTCGCACCAAGCCCCACAGGCTATCTTCACATCGGCGGTCTTTTCGGTGCTCTTGTAGACGTGCTTACCGCAAAGGCTACAAAGGGTGTTTCATATCTTCGTATTGAGGATACTGACAAAAAACGTGAAATCGACGACGGTGTTTCAGCCATCATCAACGGCTTCGCCTCCTTCGGCATTGATTTTGACGAGGGTGTTACAGGCTTTAACGAGGAAAAGGGTGCTTACGGCCCGTATACACAGAGCCAACGTGCCGAGATTTATCAGACCGTTGCCAAGGAATTAGTTCAGAAGGGTCTTGCTTACCCCTGCTTCTGCACTGCAGAGGAGCTTTCGGTTATCCGTGAGGAACAGGAAAAGGGCGACGCCCTTATCTGGGGTTACTTCGGCAAATGGGCAAAATGCCGTGACCTCTCCTTTGAAGAAATTGAAGAAAATATCAAATTAGGCAAACCCTACGTGCTCCGCTTCCGTTCCGACGGGCAGGAGGACAAGCGTATTTTCTTTGACGATATTATCCGTGGCAAAATTGAAATGCCCGAAAATATTATTGACGAGGTTCTTTTAAAATCCGACGGTATTCCCACATACCACTTCGCCCACGCCTGTGACGACCATTTTATGAGAACAACCCACATAATCCGTGGTGAGGAGTGGATTTCATCCGTACCCAAGCATATTGCTCTTTTCAAAGCCTGTGGTTTTAAAGTTCCCAAATATGCACACACTCCCCAGGTTATGAAAATCGACGAGGAGGACGGTACAAAGCGTAAGCTTTCAAAACGTAAGGACCCCGAGGCTGCAGTAAGCTACTTTGTAGAGCAGGGCTTCCCCAAGGAGAGCCTTATTGAGTATCTTCTTACACTTCTTAACTCAAACTTCGAGGATTGGCGCAGAGCAAACCCCAAGGAGGATGCCTTCGCATTCCCCTTTAACCTTAAAAAGATGAGCCCCAGCGGATGCCTTTTTGACCTTGTTAAGCTCAACGACGTTAGCAAAAACGTGGTTTCCGTTATGGATGCTGATACAGTTTACAATTACATCGCCCTT
Source organism: Clostridia bacterium (assembly GCA_017550105.1). Classification (GTDB taxonomy): domain Bacteria; phylum Bacillota; class Clostridia; order Oscillospirales; family Acutalibacteraceae; genus DTU089. The sequence goes on from JAFYLQ010000042.1 coordinate 60,207, forward strand.
TGGGCTAAGAATTACGACGAGGAATTCTACAACGAGTTTACAAAGGACCCCGAATTCTCACGTAATATGGTTAACATCGACCGTGAAAGCCCCAAGCCCCGTAAGGATATTGCAAAATGGAGCGAGGTTAAGGAATATTTTGCATATATGTTTGATGCATACTTCACACCCGACTTTGACCTTCCCGAAAATATCAGCAAAGAGGATGCAAAGGCAATCCTTGAAAAATACCTTGAGGTTTATGACGAAGCGGACGAAAAGGACGTTTGGTTCTCAAAAATTAAGGATATGTGTGAGCCCTTAGGCTTCACACCCAACGTAAAAGAGTTCAAGAAAAACCCCGAAGCCTTCAAGGGTCACGTCGGTGATATTTCAACTGTTATCCGCCTTGCGGTTACAGGCAGAAAAAACACACCCGACCTTTGCTCAATTATGAAGCTTTTGGGTAAAGATAAAGTTACAGCACGAATCAACGAGATTATAAAATCTCTTTAAGGAGTTTACTATGGACGAAATCAAAACAGAAAATATATCCAACTTTATTCACGATATTATCGATGAAGAATTACGTGAGGGTGTTAACACTAAGGTTCAGACCCGTTTCCCTCCCGAGCCCAACGGCTACCTTCATATAGGTCATGCAAAGGCCATCTGCATTGACTTTACAACCGCTATGAAATACGGCGGCGTTTGTAACCTTCGTCTTGACGACACAAACCCCGCAAAGGAAGACATTGAATACGTAGAATCCATTAAGGAAGATATCGAATGGCTCGGCTTCAAGTGGGACAAATGTCTTTACGCTTCAAGCTACTTTGATTTCCTTTATGATTGTGCAATCAAGCTTATTAAGGACGGCAAGGCATACGTTGACGACCTTACCGCTGAGGAAATGCGCGAATACCGTGGCACCCTTACAGAGCCCGGTAAGAACAGCCCCTACCGTGACAGAAGCGTTGAGGAAAACCTTGACCTTTTCAAGCGTATGACTGACGGTGAATTCCCCGACGGCGCAAAGGTTTTACGTGCAAAAATCGATATGGCATCACCCAATATGAATATGCGTGACCCCGCCATTTACAGAATTATGCACACAAGCCACCACCAGACAGGCGACAAATGGTGTGTTTACCCCATTTATGACTTTGCGCATCCCCTTTCCGATGCACGTGAGGGCGTAACCTACTCACTTTGCTCACTTGAGTTTGAGAACCACAGACCTCTTTACAACTGGTTCATTGAGCAGATTGGCTTTGAGGAGCCCCCCAGACAGATTGAGTTTGCAAGACTTAACCTTAACTACTGCATCACAAGTAAAAGAAGAAATATCCGCCTTGTTACCGATAACCTTGTCAGCGGTTGGGATGACCCCCGTATGGCTACCATCTGCGGTATGAGAAGACGTGGTTACCCTGCAAAGGCACTTCGCACCTTCATCGAAAAGGTCGGTGTTTCAAAGGCTTACAGCGTCGTTGACTACGGTCTTCTTGAGGCTTGTGTAAGAGATGAGCTTAATGCAAACGCTCCCAGAGCTATGGCAGTTCTTGACCCCATTAAGGTTGTTATTGATAACTATCCCGAGGGTCAGACCGAGGAAATCACCGTTGAGGTTCATCCCGACAAGCCCGAGCTCGGCACAAAAACAATCACCTTCGGTAAAGAAATTTACGTTGAAAGAAACGACTTTATGGCAGAGCCCGTTAAAAAGTATTTCAGACTTTTCCCCGGTAACGAGGTTCGTCTTAAGGGTGCATATTTCATCACCTGTAATTCTTACGAAACAGACGACGAAGGCAACGTAACAGTTCTTCATTGCACCTACGACCCCGAAACAAAGGGCGGTAACGCTCCCGACGGCAGAAAGGTTAAGGGAACAATCCATTGGGCAGGTCCTAAGGCATTCAAGGCTGAGGTAAGACTTTACGACAGACTTTTCAACGTTGAAGACCCCGCAGGTGTTCCTGACGACGAATTCGTTGATGCAATTAACCCCGAATCATTAATCGTCCTTAAGGATTGCCTTATTGAAGAAAGCATCAAGGATGCAAAGGTTCTTGACTCCTTCCAGTTTATGAGAGACGGTTATTTCTGCGTAGACAAGGATTCAACTGCCGAAAACCCCATATTCAACCGTACAGTTCAGCTTAACTCCTCCTGGAAAAAATAATATAAAGGAAGATTTATTATGAAATATGTTTATAAAACAGTTGCCGCTTTACTCGCACTTGCAGTAATCGCTGTTATTATCTGCACCCCTATGATTTCTATAACAATTGAATCACTTATTCCCGGTGCACTGGTTGCCGTAGGTGCTTACCTTGACAGCGACAAAGCAGCCGAAATTCTTGAACAGACCAAGGGCGAAATACCCACCGGCTTCGGTGAAGATATTTCCATACTTAATATAATTTCACCCACGGATAACTCAATAGCCGCAGTCATCAGAAGCTTTGGCTCAGAGGAATCATCATCCACCGCAATGGAAGCCCTTGAGCCCGTATTCCCTGCTGCCATCGGCTTCGCAGTGGTTCTTGCACTTATCGTTATCTGCTCCATTGCCGCTGCAGTAACCGCATTTGCTTGTAAAAACAACCGAATTCCCATTTATATCAGCATTGTGGGTTGCGGTCTTAATTTTATGTTATTCAAAACCTTCGAGGACGTAGCCAAACCCTTTACAGACGGCACAATCACCCTTTCAAGCCTTGTGGGCTCCGACTGGATGATGTTAGTTGGTGATATTACCGAGGTTTCAATGCCCACAACAATGTGGCTTATAGCCGCCGTGTTTGTTTGTGTAATCGTTTGGACTCTTCTTTACAACGCCACCCTTCCCGCAAATGAAAAGCTTGCAAGAAAACGTATGTTGGGAGAAATTGACGAATGATTTACGACAAGGTTGAAAATATGAGCCTTTACTTTGATAAGCTCACAGGCTTCGAAAAGGTAGAGAGCGAATACAAAAAATTTATTGCAAACCCCTTTAAGGAAGGCAGAATCGACATTGACGGCGACAACCTTTGGTGCAACGTTGCATCATACACCGTTGACCCCGACAATCCCTTGAAATACGAGGCACACAGAGAGTATGCGGACGTTCAGGTTATGGTTGACGGCGAAGAGGTTTTCGGTTGGGCTAACACTAAGGAGTGCAACGTAACCGAGGATTTTGAGGAAGGCTGTGACATCGCATTTATGGATGCGCCCAACGGTCAGTTCTTTGAATTAAGAAAAGGCTATTTTGCAGTTTTCTTCCCCGAGGATGCTCACGCACCCTGCAGAAAAAGTGACAATTCCGATTTTGCACACAAGCTTGTGTTTAAAGTAAAATTATAAAAATATTAACCCCGACACCTTAGTGTCGGGGTTAGTTTTTCAATAAGGCAATGAAACTACTAAATTGAATACCGAATCCTCATATTTTATGAGCATATCGCCCTTGTGCTTATCCACGGTTCTCTTAATGCTTTTAAGCCCGAGACCGTGATTTTTTCCGTCCTTTTTGGTGGAAACGTAGGCTCCTGCCCTACGCTTAGGTGCTTGTGACGATGAATTTTTAACAGAAATAATAACCTCATTATCACACTCGTGAAGCTTTACGTGAATATATCGGTCTTTTGGGTTTTCTATTTTAACGCAAGCCTCTACGGCATTATCCAATGCATTGCCTATAACGGTGCATATATCCATCGCGGGAACAACGTTATTCTCCAAGGGTGTAACGTCAAACTGTGTGGCTATTGCATTTTTCTGTGCATATAGTAGCTTTTCATTAAGCACCGCATCTACCGCACTGTTACGGCTCATAGAAATATAGGTTGCCTCCTCAACCGCATCGGTCATTTTTTCAAGGTATTCCAAAAGCTCCTCGGAGGTACCCTTTTCCGCAATACCCTTAAGGCACAGAATATGATTTTTTAAGTCGTGGCGTAGCTCCCTTGTATGGTTATAGCTTTCTTCAATACGCTTATAGGATTGCTTTTCAAGTCTCATCTGCGTGCTGAGGATATCTGCATTCCTTTGCATTTCCAACTGATTATGAAGCTTTGAAAACAACATAAACACGAGCACGTTTATAAAAACAAGACCTACGGTTGACACTATAATATATGTATATATTTCTTCGCCCGGCTCTAATAAATCAAAATAATACTGATACACGGTGAGAGTACCCAAGGTGGTAACAGGCACAGTCATAAGTAAAAGCCAATATCTTAAGGGCACCGCTTTGTTTTTTGACTTTGTGAAAAGCCCCAGAAGAATTATGAATGCCAGCATAAACAGGTTGGGCAGTTCAATTGACAAAATTCTGTAAAAGAAGCTATCCGAATCAATTACCGGAAGCTGATTTATAAAAAACGAAAAAGCAAAGTACGAAAGCAATTTAGAAAGAGCAACAAAAAGCGAGTAAACTACACAAAAGAGTGCTTTAATCCGCTTTTGACCGTCATAAATAACCAAGGCTATTATGAAAATCATAAGCATTTGCACGGCAGTTTTAATAGTGCCGCTCTGCCCTGTTTCCTGAAGTGCAAGAAGTACCCCCGCACTTACAACAAAGGCTATTATTTTCGGCAGCTTACTTTTATAGCGCTCATCAAAAAATGCATTCATTAAAAGGAAGGCGAAAAGAATATCAACCGTCGATGAAAACAGCCTTATAAGATAAAACAACGTTGTTTCAATAACCTGCAACATATCAATCACCTTTTAGACCACAAATACGCTTCTCTTACGGCATTCGCCCTGCTTTTACTCACCGGAAGCGTTACATTTGAAACGAGCTTTGCATCTTCCTTGGTTAAGGACTTGATTTTTGATGCATTAACAAGAAAGCTCTGATGTATGCGAAGAAAATCCTTTTGACCGAGCTCTTTTTCTATTTCATCAAGCTTGCCGTAAAATGTAATTTCCTCATTCTTGGTGTGCAGTTTTATTACACGTAGCTTGCTTTCAAAATACATAATGTCATCAAGCGATATTTTCTTGGCAATTGAAGGAGTTTCAACGGTATAAAAATCCGTTGTCTGTTTTTTTAATTCACTAAGACATTCACCGAAAATACGGTCAAATGCATTTTCAAGGTCGGTTTTAAGAATATATCTGAAAGCTCTTGCCTCGTACCCCGAAAAGACGTACTCTGCAGAGGATGTAACAAAAACAATAAGGGAATCAACACCCTCATCACGAAGACCCTTGGCACACTCCACTCCGTTTATGGTCTTCATCTTTATATCAAGAAAAATTATATCAAAGGATGCGGGGTTCTTTTGACAAGCCCCAAGAAGCTCCGTACCGTCACCGAAGACACTTATTTGTGCCTCCGTATCAAATTTTGCAAGACATTTACGAGTTCGCTGCTCTAAATAATCACAGATTTTTCTTTCATCATCGCATATTGCAATACTGAGCATTTCCCCACCTCCTTGAGTTTATATTTTTATATTACTACAATAATTATAATTTTTCAATCAGAAACATTGTACTTCCTGCAAATACATAGCAACTGAACCCAAAACGGCTGTAGCTGTTGCCACAAGCACCAAGGGGTTAAGCATCTGTCGCGGATTTGAAGTTTTAATAGTCCTGACAAGACAAATAATATATAAAGAAAGAGCAATTAAAACAGGAAGAATATACAACTGAAAGGATACCGTCATTGCCACCGACCAGGATGCAAGACAATTAGTTGTAAAAGTTACAAATTCACCTATCAACGTAGCGTTATTGCCATAGGGCAATAATTGCAACAAAATGCTTATTGCAATAAAGGTACCGTAATAGCAGATTGTTACTATTGAAATAACACGTGCAGGTTTTCCTAACCTCCAACGGGATAAAACCTCCCGATGTTTGTCGCTGACTGCAAAAAGCTGAAAAGCTGCTACGGAAATCAGCAAGCCCACCAAGAACATTACCAACACAGTCATTGCATTTGAAAAGCCGTATTCGTCCGCAGCCGTTGCAAAATTGTTGAACGGCAGTCCCATAATCTTTGAAAAAGGAATAACAAAAATAAAAAACGACTGATAAAATATCTCATATAAAAAAGCTGAAATCAGTGAAATTACGTTAATAAAGAAAACAGGATAATAGAGAAGCTTCAAATCGTTGAATTTTGCAACAATAGCGATAAATGTAATAATTGCCGTAAAAATCATCGGATATACAACCGAAACAATCTTAGGTAACACACTTCCCGAGGGCAAAATCTCACTTGTTACTATACTTGTTACTAAAAATCCGGCAGATAAAATCAAACAGGATAAAAGCACCCCTGCAAGCAACTGTATGATTTTATATTTCTTTAAAGTCTTCATAAAATCAACTCCTTCTCAGGCAAACAGTATTTAGGAACTCTTTTTAAAATCCTGAGCACACAAATGTATACATCAGTATCGAACCTGAAATTGACAAAACTATTGCTAAAAGCACTAAAGGATTAAAAAGTTGATGAGGATTTTTGGTTTTTACCGCTTTAATTATACAAATTATTATAAGTGCGAATGTTATAACAATGGGCAGAATTATTATCATTCCTGATAACAATATCACATAGCCGCCCCAGAAGAACACCATAATCACAATATCCAAAACCCCACACACCACATCATATAAAACAGGTACTGAAAGCATTAAATCTGCTACTACGCCGATAAGATTAGAAAGCATAATAAATAAAATGTAAGCACCATAAAAGCAAATTACGGAAATTGCTAAACTTCTTGCGGGATTTTCAAGTCTCCGTCGGGATATTTTTTCACGGTGTTCATCATTATCCCTGTAAAGCTGATAGGCTACAACAGAAGCCAACAGACACAAAAGCAAAATCATCAAAACGTCAATTTCGGGCATAATGCTGTATTCATCAGTCCAACCGTCATAATTAACGGTATAAGTAAGTTTTTCGGTTACTGCCGTCGCATAATTATAAAAAGGCGAGCCAATGGTTTTACTAAACGAGAAAAAATGCCTAAATACGGTTCCCATTGTTGAGTCAACCAAATACCAGAAAATAGCCGAAGAAAGGGAACACATATTTACTATAAACGCAGGGTAATAAATAAATTTCAGGTCATTGGATTTCGAAATAACAGCTATTGCCGTCATACCCGCTGTGAACATTACGGGAAATACCGTAAGAATAATTTTTGATAACAGATTTTCAATCGGTAATTGTTCCCAGGTTGCAATCCTTGTCAGTATAAGCCCCACGGATAAAACTATGCAACCTAAAAATACACCCATGAGCATCTGTAATATTTTATATTTCTTCAATGTCTTCATAAAATCAGCTCCTTTTAATGCATAAAGTAAATTATCCATCCTAAGGGATAAAAAATTGTAAGCAGGATGTTTATAATTACCAACGGATGCAAAAACACCTTTGGATTTTTATCTTTTATTGCAATTACTATGCACCATATAACCGTTATCAGATGCCATGCACCTGACAAAATTGCTACCAGCCAACTAATAATTCCCATTAAATAAGCTAAAACGTCATAAATATAATAGTAAATATTCCCATCAAGTTCCCAGAAAATTGAGGTTAGTATTATCAGCAAAATGCTTGCGCCATAAAATGCCAATGTTGATATACCAAATATTTTATAATTATCAAAATATGTAGATTTTTGTTTCATGTTTTCATCCCCTCTCTGTGATTTCATAATAGCAAACGAGATTAAAAATATGGGCAGTTTGTAATTTTTGTGCCGTTTATTGTAATTTTTGGGTTAAAATAAGTATTTAATTGCAAATATGACTCAGCTGTGATAAAATGACACTAGAAACTTTTCGGAGGATAAATATATGAAAAAATTTATGGATAAGGATTTTCTCCTTTCTACCGAAACCGCTAAAAAGCTCTATGCCGCTTGTGAAAGCACCCCCATTTTCGACTGGCACTGCCACCTTCAACCCAAGGAAATTTATGAAAATAAAGAACCTTCCGATATTGCATATTTATGGCTTGCAGGCGACCATTATAAATGGAGGGGTATGCGCTCCTGCGGTATAAGTGAGGAATATATTACGGGTGACAAAACTCCTTATGAAAAATTCAAGGCATGGGCTTCGGCTATGCCCAATCTTATCGGTAATCCCCTTTACCATTGGACTCACCTTGAATTACAGAGATATTTTGATATTTACGAGCCTCTTTCCCCCGCCACCTGCGACGAAATCTGGGAAAAGGCGAATGCAAAAATCAAGGCAGGCGGTTTTACACCCCGTGAGCTTATTGAAAAAAGCAACGTTGCTTTTGTTTGCACAACCGACGATGCTGCAGACACCCTCGAATATCACAAGCTTTTAGCAGAGGATAAGACCTTTAAATGCAAGGTGCTCCCCGCATTCCGTCCCGACAAGGCATTGGGAATCGAGCTTCCCGGCTACAACGAGTGGGTTGAGGCTCTCGAAAACGTAATGGGCAAAAAGGTTGAAAGCTTTACGGAGCTCAAATCTGCAATGCTTTCAAGAATTGAATTCTTTAAGGAAATGGGCTGCCGTGCCTCCGACCACGCTTTTACTTACGTTCCTTATAAAAGAGCAAGTGAGAACGAGCTTAACGAGATTTATAAAAAGCGTCTTAGCGGTGCAGAGCTTACAACCGACGAGGTTGATAAGTACAAAACCGAGCTTATGCTCTTCCTTGCAGGTGAATATAACCGCCTTGGTTGGGGTATGGAAATTCACATCGGCGCAATGCGCAACAACAACGGCATTATGTTTAAAAAGTTAGGCCCCGATACAGGCTTTGACTCCGTTGCAGACTACGAAATTGCCGTTAATCTTTCAAGACTTCTTGATGCAATGCTTTGTGAAAAGGGTCTTCCCAGAACAGTTCTATTCACACTTAACCCCAAGGACAACTACGTTTTAGGCACAATGCTCGGCAATTTCCAGAGTGACGAGGCTGAGTCTAAAATTCAGTTCGGCTCCGCTTGGTGGTTCAACGACAACTACGACGGTATGAGAACCCAGATGCAGACACTTATGAACTTGGGCGTTATTTCAAAATTCGTGGGTATGATTACCGACTCAAGAAGCTTCCTCTCTTACCCCCGTCACGAATACTTCCGCAGAATTCTTTGCGAGCTTTTAGGCGACCTTGTGGAGGAAGGCAAATACCCCGATGACATTGAATTCTTAAGCAAGGTTGTTCAGGATGTTTCCTACAACAATGCTGTTAAATATTTCGGAGTATAACTAACATAAAAAACAGGACTTTGGCAAAAAAGCCAAGGTCCTGTTGTGGGTTTATACTGATTTTAATTATGTATATATACATAATTAATTAAACCATATTTTTAGTCTTGCGGCTATTCTGTAGCACCGAACTTTTTAATGTTTTTTGAGAAAAAACAAGGATTTTTTTCAACTGAAATTTTGTCTTTTGTCTTTTTGTCGAATTCCCTTGACAACCGTCGAAAAATCCATTATTTTAAAATTTGAGAGTACTTTGTGGGAGGATAGATTATGTCTAAAAAATGTCCCGGCTGCGGAAAAGAATTACCTGAGGAATCCAATTTTTGCTTAAGCTGTTTTTATTCTTTTGACAAACCTTCCGTATCCAAGAGAAGGAAGCCGCTTATAATATTTTTTGCAAATTTAAAATCCAAAATCACCAAGCGTGTTTTGAAACGCTCCTTAACCGCATTGGCGTCCTTGGCTCTTTTTCTTTTGGTTATGGGTATATGCATTGTGGCATTAAAAAATGCCAAATCCTCCGACCCTGTTTTACCAGAGCCCGAAACCACCGTAATTGCAGAAACTCTCACAATCCCCGTAACACAGGAAAACGGAGAAGCCGTGACGGACGAAAATGGTGAAGACGTTTTTCAGGTGGTAGAGGTTACCAAAACCGTAACACTTCCCCCTTCAACCACCGAAAAGAAGGGCTTTTTTGATAAAATTTTTGACTCCGACACAAAAAATAACTCTCAATCAAAAAACGATAAAACAACCGACGGCAAAAACACCGCAACAACCGAGAAAAAGGGTTTTTTTGACCAGCTTGCAGACTCCATTTTCGGTGACAAAGAGGAAACCACCGAAAATCGGCAGACCACCGCTGAGGAGCACGCTACAACTCCCGCTACCACAGCACCCTCAACAACCTCAAAGCCCGCTACTACCACCGAAAAAACAACTCAGGCCACCGCAACAACCGTGGGAACCACTGCAGTGACCACAACCCCAAGCGGTAGCTATTATTTTGAATATGAACCGCTTTATCCCAATAACCTTGAGAACTCAGGTAACAGAATAAGGCTTACAAAATACGTGGGTGATGCAAGTATTGTTACCGTCCCCTGTTCCGTTGACGGAAAACCGGTTGCGGGAATATATACCGATTGCTTTATAGACAATTCAAAAATTAAGGAAATTCATTTTGATGATACTACAACCACCACAATAAGCCTGTACTCCCACAGCTTTAATAATTTATCTTCTCTTACAAAGATAGTCACCAACAATAAAGGTGTTCATATGAATGGAGATTTTGCCTGTAAATGTCCCATTACATATATAGGTAAGGACGGCTCCACAAACAACAAGCTTATTGACGGTGCCTATTACAAGGGTACAGTTTTTTATTGGTTCACGGATCATCCGTCATACACGACCCTCACCCTGCCTGATTGGTGTACAAAAATCGATAATTCAAGCGATCTCGGCAACTGTTCTAATTTGAAGGTATTGAACATCCACAAGAATGTTTCAAATGTTCAAACAAGTGCCTGGGACTATGGTGACGGATTAAAAGAAATTAACGTTGAAAAAGGCCATCCTACCGTGTTTTCACACGACGGGGTTATGTTCTACAAGTGGTCTACAGGCAGTATTTACGATTGTATTTACCCTTACTCTAAAACCGATAAAACTTTTAAAGTACCCGAAAACTGCTATCTTAGTATCGGAAAGAGCTCAGTTTTTACAACTAACCCTTATTTAGAGGAGGTCTGGTTGTCATCAACATCATATTTAAAATCCCCCGATTCAAAATATATGTACGACACCTGTTACCCCAACCTTAAAAGAATATACATCTCCCCCGACCATCCCCAATATGACAAAATCGCCAAAACCTTTAAGGGCGAATTAATAGTGAAAGATTTTTAATTTTTACCTGAGGAGATAAAAAGTGAAATACAAAAGAACAGAAGAATTATTCGAATTATTAAACAAAAACAACATCAGCTATGACAAATACCTTGCCGAAAATGAAGACAGCTTCGTATGTAACGATTTAACGGAATACTGGGCTGAGGTCATAGGAAAAAGCGGTATGTCAAAGGTTGATATTATAAACAAAGCCGACATTGCCTACACTTATTTTTACAGCGTAATCGGCGGTAACAACTACCCCTCGCGGGATACAATCATCAAAATATTCATTGCTATGAAGCTTCCCCTTGATGATTGCCAGAGAGCGTTAAAGCTATATAATTGGGCTCCCCTTTACCCCAAGGTAAAGCGTGACAGCATTGTGATTTATGCCTTAAATCATAAACTCAACCTCTACAACCTTGAAGAAATGCTTGAGGATCACAATGAAAAGGGATTCAAGAGCCGATGAACACATACGAAAACTTTATTCTTGAAACCATTGATAAGGAATTTGACTCGGTGACGGTTTTTAAGGACTGCGAATATTCACATATTGAGCTTTTCAGAAACATAAACAACGCTAAAAAGCTGGTGCTTATTAAATCACAAAACCGCAACGACCACGTTTTCAGACGGTTACGCGGATACACCCACCCGAATCTTCCTACTGTATATGACGTTTGCTCCTGTGACGAGCATCTGTTAATATTAGAAAGCTTTGTTGAGGGCAACTCCCTTGCGGATATCCTTAAGGATTCCACGGTAAGCGTCAAACAGGCAAAAAAATACACCCTGCAAATTTGCGAGGCTCTCAAATTCCTTCACGAAAAACAGATAATTCATAGGGATATAAAGCCCGAAAACATCGTAATTACCCCCGAGGACAACGCGGTGCTTATTGACCTGCAGGCGGCACGTCTTGTAACCGACACAGAAACCAAGGATACCATAAACCTCGGAACCGTGGGCTATGCAGCACCCGAGCAATACGGCTTGCACCAGTCCATTCCGCCCACGGACATTTACGCTGTCGGTGTTTTACTTAACGAGCTGACGGTTAACTGCCACCCCATTATTAAAACCCCCGGTGGAAAGTTAGGTAAAATCATAAAAAAATGCACCGAAACCGGACTTTATAACAGATACCAAACTGTTGATAAACTTATTTCAGACTTAAAAAGAGCTTAACTGTAAACAAAACACTAAAAACTTAACATAAAAGGGGTATTTTTTATGTCAAAGCTTGCGGACAGACTCTTAGTGCAACTATCACAACCGGAAAAAACATTTGAAGATTTCTGGAAGGAATACGGTCTTATTATTAAAGACAAAAAACCCGAAGCATTCTGGAAAAAAGCCTTTGAAAAAACCACATTTTCCAAAAATGCAATAATAAGCAGAGCGGATATCAGCTATACTTATTTTTATGATATCTTAAAAGGCAAAAAAAACCCCTCTCGGGATGTTCTTATAAAAATATGTATTGCAATGGAGCTACCCGTTAAAACCTGCCAGAAAGCATTGGACGCCTACGACTGGGCACCCCTGACCGCCACGGTACGACGTGACGCCATCCTTTTGTTCGCTATAACTCACCAATTAAATTTAAACGACACCCAAGAGCTCTTAGAGGAACACAACCTTAAGGCTTTGTGGTGAAAAAACGTGTAAAAAAGCAACCGAAAATCGGTTGCTTTTTTATTATGCTGCAATATATTCTTCGTAGGTTTTCACGTTGAAATTTTCATAATTTTCAAGATCAAGCTGTTCGAATTTTTCTGCACAATATCTGTAATAATCCTTTTTATCCCCTGAAGAAGCCAAAGCCATTTTATCATACAAACGCTTTAGGGTTGTCCTATAATACTCAAAGCTTATTGCAAAATCCTTTAGGCATTGCTGATACTCTTCGCTATTGGGGTCACAAGCTTTCACTTCGGCTAAAGCATTGGAATACGCTTCCTCTGCAGACCAAATTTGATTATATCCCATTGTTAAAAGCTGAAGCTTCGCTTGAGATTCTTCTCCTAAGCCGGTAGTTTCATTAACCACATCTATTGCCAACTCTACCCAACCGACAACCTTGAAAACGTTAGTGAACTTAAACACCTTCGACTGAAGCTGTTTGCTTTTCAGAAGCTCCTTTACAAGGTCATCTCCCCACTCATTAACTTTTTCCTTGAGTATGGAAGCACAGTTTTCCCAACTATTCTCATACCTAAGTTTAATCCTGGCAAGGCTCTGTGCCATTTCGCTATTGGGATCACAGTCATCAATAACCGTATTTAATATTTCTAAATTCTTTTCATAGTCAGCAGTAAGGGCAGCCATAACCTCTACTATTTCTGTTCCGTATTTAATAATATTTTCGGCATTTTCAAACTGTTGGAAAAACTCCTTGAAGTATCTGTAATTCTTGGTTCTTTTATCAAGAAGGAGCTTACCGTTTTCATCTCGCATTCCGGTAAGATATTCTTCCCATTTATCACCATATTTTTTAATTAAACTCATAAACTCCTGATAATCTCCAAGAATTTCCTTGTAATTGGAGTCCTCGAAAGTCTGAGTTTTTGCCATCTGGTCAAAGAGTGCCATCATTTCATTATCATAAAGATATGTTTCGTAGTCGTAATCCTCACCAAAAAGTTTTCTTGCCCAGCCCATCATTTCCCTGATAGCCACATCAAACAGCTGGGATATTGTCATCAGCCAGAATTCTTTGTCCTTCATATCCATCGATGACAAGTCCTCCAAAAACTCCTTAACTTCAACCGAGTATTTGTCAAAAAACTCTTCTACATTGTCGGTTTTTATGAATTTTTCTACCGCTTTCCAGCTTATTCCCTCATCAACATACACATCTTCAAGGGTATCGTAAATATCATTATAATATTTCGACAATCTTAAAGCGAACGTAGTCATAGAAAAACTTCCTATATCACTGCCGCTAATTTCATTTAACACAGAAATATAGTTATTCAAATCTATTACACAATTATGTATATTTATGGCATTTACAAGATAATACGCTTGTGCTGCGTGCAAATTTTCTTTTATATCTTTAAGTTGTTTTTTGGTGATATCGCTTATTTCCATTACCAGAAATCTTGTATCCCTGGCGTCCCATGCGTTAAATATATCGCCTATGAACTTAAACGCACTCGCAACAAGATCTTCGCCCCAGTCGTTAATCTTTTCAAAAATATTTGCATCTGATGAGGTATTATCACAGTCAATTTCCATTATTTTAAAATTTTCTTCTGTATAATCCCTTGTGCCGGTATAATTTTCTTCATATAAGATATATTCACCATCGAATTTCTGAGCAGCGTTCATATCATCAAGATAGGCCGGGAAAAACGCCTTCATCTTTTTCGATATTGCATCTATCAATTCCGGTACCTTTTCAACATATGATGTATAAATCAGCAATTCGTTATGTACTTTACCTGATTGAACTCCGTTTTTAGTAAGCTGTTTTAAACATTTAGCATAGGCAAGGTATTCACTCTTAATATTTTCGCTTTCCTTGACAAAATTTTCTGATAGTTTTCTGTAGTTAGGGTAATTCAGCTTCATAATTAAGAATTTTTCACCTCTCTTGCGATTTCTTCATCCATATCTTCAAAGTATTCAGCAACATTTGAAATAAACTCAACAGCGTTGGTCAAAAAGACTTGAGTATCTGTGGCACAAGTCGACATATCCTTTATAATAACATCGATTTCGTCCTTAACTGTACCGTAGTTTTTTTTGTTTAAATCTAAAAGTTTTGTGCTATTATACTTAACCTCTTCTGCTATCGTTTTACACTCTGTTGAAGCAGCTCTTATTTGAGGTATATCGTATTTCAATTCCATTATTTATCCCCTCCTGTAAAAGCATCCTCCACGGCTTCTTTGGCATCCTCGAGCATATCGCCCAATTGTCTTAACAAACTGTTAAGACCCTCTATCTTATTTTTAAGCCCTTCAATTACGCCATCCAAGTCGAATATTTTATTTTTAATCGCCTTAAGAATATTTCCTACCATTTCATCTGCTTCATAAGCTTTAGTTTCCTTAAGAGCAGACTGAATTTGTCTTTTGTAATAATTACCAAAATTACCTGGCATATTTTCACATCGTGAGTTTAACTTGCTTTCAAAATCGTTCAGTGCGTTAGCCGAGTTTTTTCTGAAAACAGTAATGTCATCAAACAAACCTTCGCCTGTTTTAACCTCTTTTTCTTTTTTAGCTTTTTCCGTATTTAAATTTTTACGTTGTCTTTTCGCTTCTTGAATTTTTGCATTAATTCCGGCTATATCCATTTGAAATCTCCTTCTTTACGCATTTCTATCTTTTATTATCCCACAAACACACCGCATTTGATAATACTCTGGCAGAGTACTACTATTATTTCGGCGATATTAACAATTGATTATGCTTCTATTGTAGCAAAAAGACGGATACGATTACAAAAACACCTCGGGCAAACACTTAAATTTGCCCGAGGTGTAGGGTTTTATCAATTATTAAATATGTTTTCAGAAGTTATGACATCTGTAAACGGATTGTCGTTTTTACACAAATAGTCATCCTTAGACATTAAGTCAACCTGATCAAAATCATTCATCGATGTATTTTTCATAGTTTCGCGACAGTATTCATAATACGCTTTTTCCTCACCGGAAGATACATCAGCCATTCTGTCAAAGAAATCCACCCTCGCTTTTTTTGCCGCTTCAAAGGCCTCTTGTACAGTTTTCACCATGGTTTCGTAACCGGGATCTGCAGAGCTCATATTACTCAGCTTTTGTGCCGCCATCTCAAACGTATTGCCTGTGGATTCGATCCAGTCGTACATAGCAACAATTTCCATCTCACTTAGTGCTTTATTAACTATCTTACCGCCCATCTTGCCTATAAGACCTTCTATGAATCCTTGCTTCTCCAAATACTCCTGCATTGCTTTAACGGTTGCCTGTATACCTTTTTCTTTTGCTACCGCCTTCATATGGTCAAAGGTTTCATTTAGATATGCGTCAAATTCATTGTTATAAAGCTCTTCCAAGCGTTCTATTGCTTTGCGTACATTTTCGTTGCTTAAATCACAATTTGCCTTATACCGTTCAAGTGCCTCCTTGCTTTCAGACATATCGAAAAACAATTGATACCATATATCAATATAATCCTGTGATTCTTTTGAGGTTTTTTTGATTTCTTTAATTAATTTATTGAAGGTTTTTATATCATCGCCATCATTTGCATATTTTTCATACTTGTCGCCGTATTTTTCATACAACTCCAAAAGTCTGTCAAACTCTGCTTTTTTCTCATCAAAATTCTTTTTGGATTCCACATAATCCTCTGAAAACTGATTGAAATATTCTTTGGCGTTGTCAACTGTTTCTCTGAACTTTTCAAAATCTGTTATAAAGAGATTTCCGATACTTTCCTCGCAAATAGAATGTATCACTTTTGTGGTATCATCCCAATAATCGTCCATCGTTTCTGCAAAATGCTTTACATCCTCGCCATCCACGGACGGGTCCTCGGGATTCCCCATTAACTTTTTCTGTAAATCCTGTAATTCTTTTATCTGCTTCTTTAAGTCGTCAACATTTTGTTTTGTCAGGTTATCCGCCCTACCCTTGCTACGGGGAGTCATAATATAAATAAGCTTATCGAGTATATCTCCGTAAGCCTTCAATTCTTTGTAAATATTCCTTAGTCTGTTACGGTAATCACTGTCAACAGTCCTTACATCTGTCCAGATTTTTCGTAGCTCCTGCCTGGTAACGGAACCCAAATCCTTCACACGATCAACCATACGCTTGGACTTATCGGCAAGCTCATTTCCCATACCACCGAAAACATGATTAACGAGGTAACTTATAAAACCGCCTACCCCGAGCTCAATCTTCGCTACGTAAATAGCGTTGGTAAATTCTTTATCTGTCAAAATTTTTCTGCCTTTGTTTTTAAAAAGAATATCATCTGCTTTATCTATATCCTTTAAAAAGCTGTTAACAGCACTTGAATAATCATTACAAAAAGCGGAAATCATACCCTTGGCAGTACCAACCTGCACTACAAGGTCTTTAATAACATCCGCAGTCTGACCTGTAACGGCAGCCTCCTCCGATAAAGCAGCAAGATATTTATAATAATTTTCAAACAACTGCTCGTATTCTTTACCGCACTTTTTAACTGCTTCGCACCTGTTTTTGTAGTATGTAACCCCTACAACCAATTCACTTTGCTTATAAGTTTTAGCCATTCCACTTACCTCAATCAAACACTTGCATTCTTATCCGCTTTTTCAAAAGCATCTGCAACCTCGTTCATTTTTTCTTTTGTGTTTCTAAACAATGAATGGAATTTCTTCTTAATATCCTCGTCAAGATAATCAAGAATTTCATCACTATAACGTGCGGTCAAGCCATCGTTTGAAACCTCACTTGTTCCGTTCGCTACAGGAATTGATTCATTTTCAAGCTTTCCTATTTTTTTTGCGTATCTTCTAACCTCATCGGGCTTGTTTCTGATTTCGCCTGCCATTTTCCACACCCCATAATCACAACGAATTAAGCTGTTGCCTTAATCTTAATAGCTTATTGTTATAATCGCATATTTTTCTGCGTTCGTAAGCAATCTGGCTTTCGTACTCATCGATTTCACGAAGAATATCCTGCTTACCCTTACGTATTCTGTCAAAAAACTCTTCCCGCTCTCTGCCTTCCAATATTGCCCGCATCTTTTGATTATAATACTCCTTAAAAACAGAATCTCTGTCAAGTCGGTTTAATGCCGAAAGTACATTTCTGGCGTAAGATTCAAGATGATCCTGCATACGGTTTCCTGCGGTTGTCGCTTGATCATACTCTTTTTCAAGCTTACGTATTTTTGCATTATAATTATCTATAGCATCTTCCGACCTGTTAACATACCTTTTATATCGCCTGATTTCAATTTCTATTTGTTCCTTGTTCATATCATTACCTCAAGCTTCTGCAAATTGCGGATTTATTTTCTGAATTTTAATGCTTATACAACTTATGTTAATTATTGCACATTTTTTGTTTTTTGTTAATACTTTTTTATAATATAGTTTAACTATTAAAAACCACCACCGGGATTTATTTTACCCCAATGGCGGTTTTTGCATTGTTTTAATTATTCATTTACAACCCAGTTGTCGGGGTCACCACGTACAATGTCAGGGTGAGCAACAAGATAATCGTTGATAGTATCAACCATATTTTCATCATCAATGTCGCTATAGCCCTTGAACACAATCTTGTTAATTTTATCAGCATTGAAGTAAACCATCTGGTCACCTATAAGACCTTCGGGATATGCTACACCGCCGTAATCAAAGAAAAAGTCATTTTCGCCATTGCGAACGTTAATTGCTCTTGAAATAACAAGAACCTTCTGTACACCGTTTTTAAGTAAAACAATACTTCCGAGAGGTAAATAATCAATCATAATTTTATCCTTTCTGCTTAATCGCAATAAATATTCAATAATTCAAAAAATTCATCAACACTTCGGGCAATGGGAATAGGGTTATCTATATTACCCATAGAAACGTAATAAACCCTTCCTGTGTTAACGTCCCAGTGGTAATAATCACCATCAACGTCCTTCGCGAAAGGAATAAGGTGGTGTGGGAAATAAGCCTTCTTGTTAAATATATCAAGGATATTTTCCAGATTATCTGTGCCAAATTTAAGTGGCAGAATATATTCAACACAAAATTCAAGCTTATGCATTACAATAGAAACTTCTTTGCTTTCGCACATATTATACTCGGTATAACATTTACGAAGAAGCGCCGGAAATTTAAAATTGTACTTTAGCTCTACGGAATCAACGTATTCATGTGATACGTTCTGCTCCGGAAACTCTTTTGTTATGAAACTGAACATCCCATTCACACTCCTTTCCCGCTTACCTGACCGCCATTTAACGTTACGTCAAAATCGAACTGTTTGAAAAACTCGTCCAGATCTGATTTGCTTACATTTACGCCCGATTGAGGTATTGCAGAATAATAAGAATTGTAATATGACTGTGCCTGGCTGTCAATACTATCCACTGTACCCGAAATACCTTCCTCAGTTGTTGAAATTTTACCTGTAATATCCAGGCTGTAATCAACGTTATATGCATCCTTGCCGTAGCCTTTGCCGTTAACTACGTAATATTGGGCGGCAGATCCCGTATGGGGCTTGGTTACGTTATGAGCCTTCTTAGTGATAAACTGCATCGTGGTTTCGTTTGTTGCAGCATTATAATCATCAAGGTGATGCCAGACGTGCGTCGCCTGCTTACCTTTACGCATTGACTCAAAATCTATATCATAGCCCTGTTCTTTAAGAATCTTTTCTGCCTGCTTGTAATCCGAATTCCGGTTACCGGTGGATTTGATTTTTACCTCTGCAATTTCACCATCTTTAAACTTCAGAA
This sequence comes from Clostridia bacterium, assembly GCA_017550105.1. Taxonomy (GTDB): domain Bacteria; phylum Bacillota; class Clostridia; order Oscillospirales; family Acutalibacteraceae; genus DTU089. Next base: position 79,781 of record JAFYLQ010000042.1, read on the forward strand.
TCTCGTCTGTTTCTGAAAAATCAGCGCCATTGTTCTGAGTTCGTTTTATTTTTTCAATACCCGCAGCCTCGGCATCACCAACAGGATCATGTTTGCCATTGAAATCTGCCGCAAAATCATCCGCCGCATTCTGTGCACGCTTGTTAGTAACTATATTATCAACTGCACCACCTGCACCACCGATGGCTGCATCGGTAAGAATACTCTTACCATCAAGTACCTTGGCAAACTCCTCTTTAGCATCAGCACCACCTATAGTAACCGCAATTGTTGCCGCAGCTGTACGGGATACAATCCCCGAACCCACCTCGGAGGCTGAGCCTATTACGGCTGAAGTGCCGATTCTTACAAGTGAGTTTGAAGAATGCAACAAATTATTTCCGAGAACAGACGAGCTTAATTTGTCGGTTATTCCTCCACCGATACCGGCACCTATGGCACCCGTAGCAAAGCCTGTAACGCCCGCAACCGCCGCATCCTTGGCTATCTTGCCCCAATCATATTCACTACGATCATAACCATGCTCAACGTATTCATCCGCCATACCATGAAGAGTGGTAGAAACCACGGCAGAACCTGCCGATACCGCACCTGCTATAAGGGGAGCACCCGCGCCGCCGGTTGCTGCTGTAATTACAATAGCACCAACAATACAAACGCCGGTTACCACCCACTTGAAAACCTTGGCTTTACGTTCACGCTCGGCACGTTCTTCTTCAAGAATCTCAACTCGTTCCTTCTGATTCTCGATTTCGGTTTCAATAAGCTCCATCTTTGACTGCTGTTCCTTATCAACCTCAACATAGGCCGCATACAGCTTTTGGAAGCTTTCCGAACCTGCCAAATCATAAATATCGAAATTCTTTTTATAGCTTCTTCCCTTGCTTTGACACTCATTAATGAAAGCCGTAAGGGTACGTATAAGCTCACCTGTTTTATTAAAGTCGTTTTGATAATGCCTGTTCTCAAGATTTTTAATGTCAGTATTTAAATCTGATATGAATTTTTCGATACCTTGATGGGCGTAATACACATCGCCAACATCCTTGTAGCTGAGATAGTAAATATCCCTAATACCGAACATTATGTCCGCAAGAGCATCATCAACCGCAACAGCTCTGTTTTTCTTGTTGGTAACGTCGGACAATATATCTTCAAGCTCATTCTCTTTTATAACTACGTGAGTAGCCTTATCTATATTAGAAAAATAATCACGTTTATATAAAAAGCAGTTTTTCTGATGTGCTGACAATAATTGTCCCAACAAGCCCTGTATCATACCATGCACAGAATCAAAATATGTCTTTATGTTATCGGAACCCTCGCCGGACATATTTTTGGTTGTTTTAATGGTATCAAGAGCTTTTGCAATGGATTCCAACTCGGTTCCCCAGTTATTAATCTGGTTTGACAAGGTTGTATCAAAGCTATCCAAAGCATCAAAATCTACTTTATATCCCATAACTTACCTCTTTAACATCATCTGTTTCCTGATGCTATTTTTTCATCCATCACATGAACATCGTTAATCATTTTCTTCATATCGTCTGCATCTTTTTTTACGAGAGCAGCATATAATCTGAGTAATGTTCTGATATCTTTTTGTTGTTGAATATACTCCATACTCGTTTTAAGAGTTTTGACGTCACTTTTATCTATATCTACACTATCTGTTGCCAGTTCCTTACCCTTATTTTTAAGGGTAGTAACTTCCCCTGATAAGCCGGGTGAGATTTTAAACTCTGCCATATGATTACTTCCTTTAATTAAAGAAATTTTCTATTTTGGTACCCAAACTATTAATTTTTGAACCAAGTCTGCCCAACAAGCCATAATCTTCCATGCGCTCGTTCTGTAGTCGTGTTATTTCGTTATTAATAGAATCAAGCACGTAGTCAAGAGTATTTTTATAATAGTCGTCATTAAAATCTGTAGCAACCTCGCCCTTGATTTTAAAGCTATTATATTTTTGACCTTCCCAATCGTACTTTTCTTTATATATTTTTTTATCCTCTTTATTTATAGTTTTAAAGATTCTTTTTTGTTCTGCCACCTTTTCTTTGGCATTATTTAATCTTTTAATTAAATAATTATAATTTTCTATGCGGTCATTGCAAGCCTTGTATTGACTTCTGGCATTTTTCCTTTGTCGTACAAGTTTGTTGTATTCATTCATATCTTTTTCTGCCACAAGTAATACCCCCTTTTACAAAATTCGCCCGACAACCAGTGGTTGTCGGGCGATAACCAACCAACAATTAAGCCTTGAACTGGTTAGCAATGCTTGCGTCTGTTTCTTCAACGATTTTAGCTGTTGAATCAAGAGCTGTAGCGATTTCGTAAATGAGAGCTTCTGCTTTCTGGAAACCGGGTTTGAGTTCCTGGTAACGTGCTGCGTAGGATTCGCTTGCTGCGCCTTCCCATTCAGCCTGGAGCTGCTGAAGCAAGCTGTCTAACTGACTGATAACGCCGTTAACTGCTTCGCCCTGTCTGCGATACTGATTTGCTTTTTCTCTCATCTGATCAGGAGTAATTCTAATCTGACCTGCCATAATTTTTCCCTCCGAAAAATTCTCTCGCTTTGCGAGTTTTATTTTTTTAACCGACCTGTTCGGTTCAGCATCTACATTATTGCACACTTTTTCTCTTTTTTTAATACTCTGTTAGCGTACTGCCCCTTTTTTGGCAATAAATTACAATTATTGTTCCTGAGTTTTCTACGATATGACGAAAAAATGCGTATTTTTATTTGTTTACAATGAAAAACATACACAAAAAGACGTACTTTTATGCAAATTTGCGATTAAAAGTACGTCTTTTATTTTTAAAAAGTTTTTTAATTTTTTATTGCCAATAATCAACATCGTGAGGAAGCCCTATATTTTCTGCTATGAATACAGGTGTTTTACCCTCTTTTCGTTGCCTGTCATAATCCTTCAACGCCCTGAATGCGTATTTGCCAAGAAACAGTATTACGGGCATATTTATTATTGTCATACCGCCCATTGTAATATCCGCTATGTTCCACAAAAGGTCTGCACTTAAGCCTGCACCCACGAAAATAACCAACGAGGCAATTATATAATACACTCGCATAAATGCCTTACTTGGAATTTTGCCGCGAATAAATATTATACACTTGTCAACGTAATAAAGGTTGCCGAGAAGGGTTGTAAACGCAAACAAAATCATTGCCACGGTAATGAATATAGGTCCGAATTTCCCCAAGGTACTGCTGAGTGCCGCTTGCACGTAAGGTGCACCGGAAAGCTCCTTTGTAGGCGCAACACCCGAGCACATACACATAAACGCAGTTGCACTACACACAAGGATTGTATCAATAAATACCGATAACACCTGCACCAGACCCTGTTTTGCAGGGTGACTTACCTCGGCGGAAGCCGATGCATTGGGGGCTGAGCCAACGCCTGCCTCGTTACTGAAAAGACCGCGTTTAATACCGTACATTACACAGGAGCCGCTGAAGCCACCAAAAATTGCTTTTATATCAAAAGCCTCACTAAAAATTGTACGGAACACGTCGGGCAATAATTTAAAGTTCAAGGCTACAATAATCACTGCAACAAGTATATAGGCGATACCCATAAAGGGAACAAGGAATGTGGTAACCTTTATAACTCTTGAGCCGCCACCCATTAAGCAGTAGCCTACGATAATCGCCAGTACAAGACCGATTATCCAAGGGGTGATTTTTTCATTATAAAAACCGTAGGTTGAAAAAGTCGACTGTAAATTATACGAAGCCAACATATTAAACCCGAAGCCGTATGTAAGTATAAGAAATACAGAAAATATTATTGCAAGAGGTTTACATTTTAACGCGGTTTGTATGTAATAGGCAGGTCCGCCGTAGCTTCCGTCGGGACCTTTCTTTTTATAAATCTGGGCAAGGGTGCTTTCCACGAATGCGGATGCACTACCGATAATGGCAATAAGCCACATCCAAAAAACCGAGCCGAAGCCACCAAGACACAAAGCGGTTGAAACACCTATAATATTGCCTGTACCCACGCGTGAAGCGGTGGAAACCATAAGTGCCTGAAAGGACGAAACACCTTTTCCGTCGGCAGGTTTTTCGGTAACACAACGAATCTGCTCACCCAAAAGCCTGAACTGCACAAATCTTGTGCGGAAGGTAAAGTAAATTCCTCCCAGAACAAGTATTATAACCAAAATATATGTATACAGGGCATCATTTACCGATGATGTTGCACCCTCTAAAAATCCTATAACCTTTTCTATCACTCTAAACTTCCTTACTTATCCAATGAAAATTCTAAAACAATGGGACAATGGTCACTTGAATAAACGCCGTCGTGAAGTCCCGAAAGAACGTCGTACTTATTAACCTTGATTTCTGTTTTTGAAATCATAAAGTAGTCGATTCTCTTGAATTTTTCAGGATTACCCCAACCCTGATACGTGTATGAGTCGTTTGTGTTCTCAGTAGCGTAACGGGCATCGGTAAAATTCTCAGTAACCTGAATGTAGGTTTCGCTACCCTCCTGAGCGTTAAAGTCGCCCATAATAACCGAGGGAAGTGAGCCGAACTGAGCAATTTTATCAAGCACCACTTTAATTCCGTTAATACGAGCCTCGTCACTTACGTGGCTGAGATGGGTATTGAACACAACAAAATCCTCGCCCGATGCATTATCCGTCAATATAACGTAGCTGCACACACGGTTATACTGCGCACCCCAGGACTTACTCATAACCTCGGGGGTTTCCGAAAGCCAGAAGGAGCCCTTGTCAACCAACGTGTACATTGAGGTGTTGTAGAAAATAGGACAACCCTCGGAATTAAATGCCTCGTCGCGGTATGTTATAACCGAATCATAGCCCTGCAGAGCATTTGTAAGATAAGCGTAATGCCATTTTGTGGCTTCCTGAAAGCCTATGATACCGGGCTTTTCGTTAACGATATCGTCAATTATCAAATCCGCACGATAAAACCAACTCTTTTTACCGAAATCAAGGGGGCTGATGCACCTTAAATTATAGCTCATCATTTTTATGCCGCCGTTGTTTTCAACCTCAACATTAACCTGAGCCTTATTGCTGTTATAATAGGGATAATACCACACAAAGCTTACACCGAAGGCAATAAGAAGCGCCAATATAACGGATACTATTGAAATAATTATTTTCTTTGCCTTTTTCATTCCGTCACCTTTTCATCAACAAAAACGAAGCCTACACCATTGCATGCGGGACAATCAACCGCTTCGTCGTATCCTCCGCTGGTTTCTGCCAACTTAATTGCATAACCCTTACCCTCACATACTGCGCAGGCATATTCCTTGCAGAAATCCAACATTATATCTTCATCAAGATTTATTAAAAGCTCACCCTCATCGGTGTATGAGAACATCTGAACACCCGAATAAATATATTCAGGGTCACATTCACATGTAACTGTAATGTTAAACGCTACCGTGCCTTTATATTCTATTAATCGTTCTGCCTCTACAATGTAATCATCGTCCGGGAAACCCTCAAGAATATAATTGACATAATCTTCATCACATTCAATAACGCATGCCTCTACCTCGGAAGCTGAGGTTGCCATTGCAAGGTTGTAAATAAGCTTTTCAACCATATCAACCTCTTTTTGCTCTTCGGGAGATAATTTTTTTGTTGTTTCTACCGTGCTTTCAACCGTAGTATCGGTTGACGCAATATTGGGCTTATCATTCCCGCAAGCGGTAAACAACGTTGTGCATATTAAAACTAATGCAATTATTAAACTGAGTTTTTTCATAAAAACACCACCTGAAATGCATTATACCATAATAATATAAAAAGGGCAACTGCGTAATATGAACTTTCGGCATAAAACAAAACTGTTGCACTATGCTTTAAACGAGTGCTATAATTACATCAGATGGTATTTTGGGCGGCGAGCTTACGGAAATAACCGTTGACCTCACTTTTGAAACGAACCTTTTCAGCATTGTGCTTATTAAAGAAAAATAAAGGCTCGGTAACTAAAATAAAAAAGTGTTATAATATCCTTGATTTAAACTTGCACTACGAAAGGACGTTATCTATGAATCCCAACGCACAGTATATGCTTGATATGGGCGAGCCCTTTGCCTCGGGTCTTTTAGAGTTTCCCGAAGGCTCGCTTCCCGTAGTATATTGTCGCGGTTATCGTCGTTATTACGAAACCTGCCCGATAGTTTACAAGCCCGGTTCGCCTGTTTTTCCTGCAGGACTGACAACCGGAATGTATACGGATACAAGCACGGGCAAAACAGTTTCTGTTACCCCTCAGTATGCACCCCAATATTCTATTAATTGGGATGAGCTGAGGAAAAAAGGCTCACGAGCCGCAGAGATTATGATTGAGTTTTCCAAAATCTATCACTATGCAGGCGAATGGAATCATAGTATGCTCAACTACAAGCGCATACTCGCCGAAGGTATAAACAGATATGAAGAACGCTTGCTTGCGCTGGATGACAGCGATTTTAAAACCGCACTTCTTGACCTTATCGTCGGTCTTCGTTCATATCATAAACGTGCTTTAGAGGCTCTGCCCCAAATGGGTGCACCCGCCGAGCTTGTTGATGCACTTTCACGGGTTCCCTTTTCCCCTGCCAAAACGGCTTACGAGGCAGTTGTTGCCCTGAACTTCTGCCTTTCACTTGACGAATGGGACAACATCGGCAGACTGGATTCAATACTTGAACCCTACCACAAGGGCGAGGACCTTCGTCCCTGGCTACGCTGTATAATGGAAAATATGCAGATAAACGACCGTTGGAGCATCACTCTTGGTCCTGATTACAGCGATGTAACCTATCAGGCACTTGAAGCCTCCGTTGGTCTTGCACGTCCCCTAATTGAGCTTCGCGTAACGGACGATACTCCCGATGACCTTTGGGAGCTCGCCTGCAAGCGTGTTCTTGATGGTGGCGGACAACCTGCATTCTATAACGAAAAAGCAATACAAGAGCGACTTCGCAAACGTATTACGCACCTTACAGAAAGTGATGCCCTTGAATTTTCGGGCGGTGGATGCACCGAAACTTCATTTGCCGGATGCACCTATGCCGGTGGTACTGATGAAAACATCAACGTTCTTAAAAATCTTGAAAATTTTATGTATGCAGAGCTTACGTCTTGTAGCACCTTCGATGAATTTTACGAAAAATTCATCATCTTCCTAAGAAAAAAACAGGATTTGCAAATGGAGCACATCAACAATTATTGGAACGAACGTGCAAAAGCTTGCTTTGCTCCAATACGAACCCTTTTTATCGACGACTGTATTGACAATCAGAAGGGTTGGTTTCAGGGTGGTGCTCGTTACACCTACTCCATACACTCAGACACAGGCATCCCTAACACCATAGATTCGCTTCTTGCAATCCGCCATCTTGTTTTTGAAGAAAAATGCTATACACCCGAGCAGTTCCTTTCTCTTTTGGCTTCGGAGGACCCTGAGTTTTTTGCAGTTCTTCGCTCCTGCCCTTGCTACGGTGTGGCTGATGAAAAATCCGATGCACTTGCAAAGGATTTTACAACCCGCTTTTATGAACATTATCTTACCGGAAAACTTGATTTGGGGCTTGGCTTTTTCCCCACGGCTCATCAGTTCACCCGTCATATTCACACAGGCTGGGTGGTCGGACCCACTCCCGACGGAAGAAAGGGCGGTACAGCACTTGCAGATTCTCTTGCCGCATTAAACGGAAAAGCAATAAAAGGCCCCACGGCAATGCTTTCAAGTGCAGCCTGCTTTGAGCAAAAGGATATATACGGTATGGCGGTAACCAATCTTTCCGTCAACAAAAACTGTCCTCCCTCCATCATTCGTGCCCTTGTTACAGGCTACTTTTCTCTTGGCGGCACTCAACTGCAGATAACGGCAACAACCCGCGAAACACTTTTAAAAGCAAAAAAAGACCCCGACGCTTACCGTGATCTCATCGTTCGCGTCGGTGGCTATTCGGAATATTTCTGCAATCTTGGTGAGGAGCTTCAGGATGCGGTAATCGCCCGAACATTGTTCAACTAACAATTGACACATTTAAACAAAAATTAAAATATGAAAAGGGACTGGTTTATGAAGCAAAATCAGTCCCTTTTCTTTACTCAAACAGTTCGAATCCACAACAACTTTTCCATATAAAGCAAAAAAGATAGCCTCTTGGCTATCTTCTTTGTTTTGGCTGTTAAGAACAATTTAGATGGCAGTAAGTTCTGTTAAATCTTCTTCACTTAACTTACCGTCACCGTTTATATCAGATGCATATTTTTCAGAAGTTGAAAGCACCTCGGGATTTTCTATAGCGAGCTTAATAGCTGTTATGTCTGCTTCTTCAAAAGCCTTGCCGTTACAATCGTAATCACCGACTGTATAAACATCAATAGTTATAAATCCATTGATAAGGTTATTCATAAGAGCTGCATCAATAACGTCAAGATAACCGTCACCGTCAAGGTCATATCTCACTATATCATCATAATTTGCAGTTTCAATCTGTTCATTACTGTCTGAAAGAATTTCGTTTACAAGTGTCTGATAGTCAAGCTCATCAACTGTTCCGTCATCGTTAGTATCACCAACATTTGCAACAGAGTAGTTACCTGTTTCACCTACTTCAACAACCTTATAAAGCTCATTTGTTGTAATTACAGGAAGAGAACCTGTAATATTGCTCATCTGTCCCCAAACCTGTGTTGAGTTAGCATTTTGGAGAAGGTGTGCAACTTCACCGCTTGCAAACTGTGCAGATGATTTTGCTTCAACTGAAACAAAATTTGCCATTGTTTCGCAGGAAGTACCGCTATTTGTTGCCCAAGCAGCAACAAGAGGAGTATCAGGACTACTGATGTTATAATAAATATTTTCGAAACGAACCTGCATCGGATAGTAGCTGCCGCCACTGTTACCTGTTGCACTATATCCGACTAAAACACCTGCATTTGAACCTGAAACTGAGCCGACAACTGCAGAGTTGTATACTCTGTAATAACGGGTACCTCCCCAGCCGCTACCAATAAGACCGCCAACATTTCCGTTACCTGTAATATCGGCATACACAGCACAGTTTCTGATAACTGAAGGATCTCTACCGCCATAATAACCTGAAAGACCGCCTACATTACCTGAACCTATATTGGTAATAGAAACATATGAGGTTACGTTTTCGATAGCAGACTCATACATTGAGCCACCAACAACACCAACACTACCGCTGGTATTTGTTTTAATATAACCTTTAAAAACTATATTTTTAACAGTTCCTCCGTTAAGCTCACGAAAGAAACCGAAGTTACCTGAATTAGCGGTATCGCTGTTATCCTGCTTAATAGTAATTGTATGGTAAGCACCGTCAAGAATTTTTATTCCGTTTGAAAAACCTTCCCAATTAACATCTTCGCAGATTTCTATGTCTGAAACCAGAACAACGTTTGAGCTGTTAGCAAGATTTTTATAGTACCAATAAAGCTGACCGAGATTTGCAACAGAATAGTAACCTATATAGTCTGAAGAAAGGTTAAAGGCTTCATAGTTTTCTTCGGTAACGAGAGCAGAAATTTCATAAAGATTACATACTGAGCATATACCGTTTTCGAAATTATGAGCAATTGTACTTTCAGAGTTTGAATATTCGGGACAAGCGTTATATCCGTTGAAATAAATCTTTGCACCGTTTAAAACAGGATAGCCCTGTTTTTCTTCACTATTATTGATATTCTGACCGAAGGCTTCACCAAGGTTATATGCGGCTTTACCGTTTTCAAGCTCCTTCGAAGCATTAGCATAGCAATTTATTATATTTTCAGAAACACTCTGTGTACCTGTTACGCGACCTGCATCAGTCCAGCAATTTTCAACTGTACCAACTCTGTCGGTTGTGCTGATATCACCGCGACAGTCTGAAACGAGATTACCACAGCGTTCGTTAGCACTTATAGCAACATTCTTTGTAAAACAGTTTCTGATTGTAGCTGCATAGTTACAGCCTGCAACACCACCGACAATGAAGCTACCGGGAGTAAGGTCAGAGTTTATTACATAACAGTTTTCAATCAAACTGCCATCAAGCATCTGACCTGCAATACCTGCTGCACGGACATCAGTTGCACCATTAAGGTCAAAGCTTACGCCTTCAACACCAAGATTTTTTACAGTACCTGATAATGTACCGAAAAGACCAACTGTGCAGTTTGTACCGCTTGTTGCCTTTAATTTGAAATTTTTGATTATGTGACCGTTACCGTCAAAGGTTCCAAGGTAACCTAAGTCGGAATATTCGGTAGTATTATAATAAAGTCCTGTTGAAAGAATAGTTTTCCATTCATTATTTTCATAATCAATATCTGCTAAAAGAATCGCATTTGCAGAGGGGTTAGTTTTATTGACGTAATTAGAAAACCAACCAAGCTCATCCGCGTTGGTTATTTCAAAGAAATTATCAGCATTATAAGCCGGAACAGGATAATTACTGTAATCAAAACCTTCTGCATAATATACTTTTGCACCATCTAATACGGGATAGTCCTGTACCGCTTCACCATTATCAAGATTCTGTCCGAAGGGCTCACCAAGAAGGTATGCTACTTCACCACTTGCAAACTGTTCGGGAGTTTTACCTTCTGCTTGACTTTCATAAAATTCGCCTTCAGCGGGTTCGGCAACAAAATCAACACCGATAGCAATATTCTCACTTGAATAATAATTATTTAATAAACTTGCAGCTTCACCCTGATAAGCACACACACCAGCCGCATATTGTTCAGAACCGCCAAGTGTTACAGCAGTACCTACACCGTAACAATTATCAACTACACCGTAATTTGCTTTACCAACAACCACGGCTGCTGCAGCTTTATAGTAATCATAACGTGTGCCTGTTTTTGCACTCATATTACCAAAGCTATATGATGTATGCAAATTACCATAGATATGACCTGCAACACCGCCAACATACGCGTATTTATCAGATTCACCATCAACATCACCATAGTTAATGCATTTTTCAACATTAGAGTCAAAATTAGTAAATCCAACGATACCACCGGCATATCCGTTAGACTCATCAGCGTAAACACTTATATTACCTGTGTTTTCACAGCCACTAATAATTGCTGTTTCGTACCCATAAAGAGCACCAACAATACCACCTGCGTAAGAATAACTACCGTCAATGCTAATATCGACTACACCTGTATTCTTGCAATTGTAAACCTGACCTTTACTGTAACCTACTATACCACCTGCATAAAAGCCACCGCCGGAATCACCTAAAATTGCACCACTGAAGCTGCAATTATTAATTTCACCCGTAGCATTACCTGAAACACCGCCAAGATACTGATACTCGTTTGAGGTTATAAGAGTATTAAAATATGTATTTGTAATATTAAGATTTTTTATAAGACCGCTCATATTGCCAAATAAGCCCATATATGTTTGTGTACCTTTGAAATATAAGCCACTAATTGTTTTACCTGCACCGTCAAATGTACCTGAATAAGGATTCTTCTTATCACCGATTGAGGTCCAGCTTACATAACCTTCAGTTACTGCTTCGCCGTTAAAGGTAACAGTTCCGTCCGCATTAAAGATATAGCCGGGATTCAGGTCAATATCATCAGTCAGAATTGCATTGATAGAATAATTACCTGAATTAGCTATTGCAGCGAACGCGAAAAGCTCTTTTGCAGTACCTATTTCGTAATAATCGTCACCATCGGTATCCTTAAGAGAAACGGTTTCACCTGAATAAATAGTTGCTGAAAGCTCATCAGCCGCACTTGCGGGAATGCTTACCGCAGGTACATAAGCCACAGTAAGAGCAAGGCAAAGTGCAATACTTAAAATTTTCTTTATGTGGCTTAATTTTGTTGATTTCATAATATATACCTCACACTTCTTCAAACAGCTCGTCGCTCTTTGCGTTAACAAATTCAACGAATTCCTTGAAAAACCTTTCACCCGTATTTCTATAAATAGCTTTCGGGAAAAATTCCACTTCCTTTTCAACAAAATTGTAACACATATTTTTGTTGAAATCAATGCGAAGTATTGTATATAATCAATTCCGCAAGGAATTGCATATCATCACGGCAACGCCGTGGATATCATCATTGCGAAAGCAATGGATAAAAAATAGACTTGCAAAAGCAAGTCTATTTTTTTGCTGTTACGAACAATTTAGATGCCGACCAAATTACTTCTAATTTCGTTTTTTATTTAACTCATTTTCGGCTTTATTCTTATCAAACCATTCATCTGGATAGCTTGGGGTGTCAACAGCTTCAAACATATAGCAAAATGCCTCTCCGGTTTCCAAATCACTATTATAAGGTGCTTCATATCCTCTTTTATCGGCTAAAGCATATGCATCTAACACGGTTTTCCATTGGTCACACCAATCGTGAATATGAGAAAGACCATCTTTGTTTATAAGTGTTGCGTGATACTTTTTGCAGTTCATGCAGGTCTTTTTCATTTGTTATTCTCCTTTGCAGTTTTTATAGAAGCAATTAGTAATACTCTGATTGTTGAACATGTTTTGTTTATTTTCTTATAAGTTAGTTCATCTATATAATCAGTTTTATAGAGCATTTCAAGCCATTTACCTGTTTCACTTGCTTCTTTAAGGGCAATTTCAAGCTTTGCTATAAAATCTGCTCTGCTATGACCATATTTACTTTCGGCAATATTGGCACATACACTTGTTGCACTTCTACCGATTTGGTTAGAGATGATATTCTCTTTTTTATTACGCAATTCTTTAACTAAATTCAATACATCAACTGATAATTGCATTGATAAATCAGAGAGTTTATCTTCTTTCATTTCTATCACCTCAAGGCAAGTATATCATTCTTTTGCACGAAGTGCAATATCGTTGATGCGAAGCATCACATCGTTTACACCGTAAGGTGTAACACTGTTTGTCGTAAGACAACTTCGTTTTGTGTCCGCAAGCGGAATGAAGTTCGGTAAAAACCGAAATGAAGTTTGCAACTAAAGTTGCAAAACGATGTTGTGTCCTGCGGACACAAATAAAAAACGACAAGCGTTTGCTTGTCGTTTTTTGGTGGGAGCGGGTGGATTCGAACCACCGAAGGCGGTGCCAACAGATTTACAGTCTGCCCCCTTTGGCCACTCGGGAACACTCCCACATATACTTTATTCAATTGTGAATAAAATGGAGCTGGTGGACGGACTCGAACCCCCGACCTGCTGATTACAAATCAGCTGCTCTACCAACTGAGCTACACCAGCGTCTCAACGCTTGAATAATATATCACAAATATATTGCCGTGTCAAGAGAAATTTTTAATTTTTTTAAAATTAATTTCTTGCTCTTTTTATGCCGTCGAGAATGTAATTTTTTGCCTCCTGCACCTGTTTGGTTGAGGGTGCATTCATACCCTGCAAGGGGTATTCTAACCCTAATTCCTTATACTTAACCTCACCCATATTATGATAAGGTATAACGTCAAGGGCTTTAAGATTTTTCAATCTGCCAATAAACTCACCAAGGGCAATTAAATCCTCTTGCTTGTCCGTATATCCTTCCACAATTACGTGTCTTATCCACAAAGGGATATTCTTTTCTTCAAGGAATTTTGCAAATTCAAGTATTCTGCCGTTATCCTTACCCGTAAGGCTTTTATGGGCGTCGGCCCTTATATGCTTTATATCAAGCATAACAAGGTCCGTATACTGCATAAGCTCGTTAAGACTTGCCGTATAATCTTTATTTTCTGGGTTATAGGTTATACCCGATGTATCTATACAGGTATGTATATTTTCTGCCTTAGCCTTTTTAAAAAGCTCAAGCAAAAAATCCACCTGCAAAAGCGGCTCACCGCCCGAAACGGTTATACCGCCCTTTGAGTAAAACGAACGATTTTTATTAAACTCTACGATAACCTCATCAGGGGTTATTGTCTCGCCCTTGCCAATATCCCACGTATCGGGGTTATGACAATAAAGGCAACGCATAGGACACCCCTGCATAAATAAAACGTATCTTATGCCGGGGCCGTCCACTGTGCCGAAGCTTTCTTTAGAATGGATATATCCTGTCATTATACCTGATCGTGGAAGGTTCTTGAAATAACCTCGTCCTGCTGTTCCTTTGTAAGCTTTACAAAGTTAACTGCATATCCGCTTACACGTACTGTAAGCTGGGGATATTTTTCGGGGTGTGCCTGAGCATCAAGCAAGGTTTCCTTTGTAAAAACGTTTACGTTAAGGTGGTGTCCGCCCTTCTGAACGTAGCCGTCAAGAAGTGACACAAGGTTATCTATCTGATTCTGTGTTGCTGCCATAGGGCATCCTCCTTATAAATTAATTTAAAGTCTTATTCCTCTGTATCAAGACCCTCAAAAAGTGTGGGTGTTCCGCAAGCACCGTTGGAGCAATCAAGGTCAACCTCAATATCGCCTGCAAAGATGCGGTCATCCTTACCCAAAGCCCCGGGAATGATGGAGAAGGTGTTTGAAATACCGTCCTGAGCATCAATAAAGGGAAGCTTTGCAACAGATGCAAGGGAAGCGACTGCACCGTGCGTATCACGACGGTGCATGGGGTTTGCACCGGGTGCAAATGCCTCGCCACGCTTTCTGCCGTCGGGGGTAGCACCCGTATTTTTACCGTAAACAACGTTAGAGGTAATAGTAAGAATTGATGTTGTGGGAATACCGTCTCTGTATGTGTGGTTTTTCTTGATATGTGCCATAAATCTATGAACAATATCGTATGCAATTTTGTCAACTCGGTCGTCGTCATTGCCGTATTTGGGGAAGTCACCCTCAACCTCGTAATCAACTACAATGCCGTTTTCATCACGGATGGTCTTAACCTTGGCATATTTAATTGCTGAAAGTGAGTCTGCCACAACGGAAAGACCTGCAATACCTGTTGCAAACCAACGGGTAACCTTTTTATCGTGCAGAGCCATCTGAAGCTTTTCGTAGCAGTATTTATCGTGCATATAGTGGATGATGTTAAGGGTATTAACGTAAACACCTGCAAGCCACTGCATCATATCCTCAAAGCGCTTCATAACCTCGTCATAATCAAGATATTCTGAGGTAATGGGTCTGTATTCGGGACCGATCTGCTTACCCGAAATCTCGTCCACACCGCCGTTGATTGCATAGAGCAAGCATTTTGCAAGGTTTGCCCTTGCACCGAAGAACTGCATTTCCTTACCCACAACCATTGATGATACACAACAAGCAATAGCGTAGTCGTCACCGTGGGTGAAACGCATAAGGTCGTCGTTTTCGTACTGTACGGAAGAGGTTTCGATTGAAATCCTTGCACAGAAGCGTTTGAAATTTTCGGGAAGTCTTACAGACCAAAGAACTGTAAGGTTAGGCTCGGGTGCTGCACCGAGGTTTTCAAGGGTGTGAAGGTAACGGTAGGACATTTTTGTTACCATGTGTCTGCCGTCGATTGCCACACCGCCGATTGATTCGGTAACCCACTGGGGGTCACCTGAGAAAAGCTGATTGTACTCGGGAGTTCTTGCGAATTTAACAAGACGGAGCTTCATAATGAAATGGTCAACCATTTCCTGAATTTCCTTTTCGGTATAAACGCCGTTTTTAAGGTCACGCTCTGCGAAAATATCAAGGAAGGTTGAGGTTCTGCCCAAGGACATTGCCGCACCGTTCTGCTCCTTAACCGCCGCAAGATATCCGAAATAAAGCCACTGAATAGCCTCCTTGGTATCCTTTGCAGGTAAGGAAATATCGTAGCCGTAGCTAAGAGCCATCTGCTTAAGCTCCTGAAGGGCTCTTATCTGCTCTGAAAGCTCCTCACGCTCCTGGATAATGTGTGAATACATTGCAGAACGTGTGGTTTCCTTCTGCTCCAATTTATCCTCAATAAGTCTGTCGATACCATAAAGAGCCACACGGCGGTAGTCACCGATAATACGACCTCTGCCGTATGCGTCGGGAAGCCCCGTAATAATATGGCTTGAACGACATGCGCGCATCTCGGGTGTGTAAGCATCAAAAACACCTGCGTTGTGAGTTTTTCTGTGAGTTGTGAAAAACTCCTTTACCTCGGGGTCGAGCTCATAACCGTTATCCCTGCAGGCTTTTTCAGCCATACGGATACCACCATAGGGCATAAGAGCACGTTTAAAGGGCTTGTCCGTCTGGAAGCCCACAATACGCTCCTTATCCTTGTTAAGGTAGCCGGGTGCATGAGAAGTAATTGTTGATATGGTTTTTGTGTCCATATCAAGCACGCCGCCTGCTTCACGCTCCTGCTTTGTTAAGTCGAGCACCTGCTCCCACAAATCAACAGTATCCTGTGTGGGACCTTCAAGGAAGCTCTCGTCACCATCGTATGGTTTAAAATTATGCTTAATAAAGCTTCGCACATTTATTTCTTTTTTCCAGGTTCCGCCTTCAAAACCCTTCCAATTTTCAAAATCCATGCTTACTGCTCCTTCTGAGAATATCTAAAACAAGTTGTTGAAATAATTATAACACCCTTTTATTTAATAATCAACAAAACATATTTAAAATATGTATGGAAAATAGCGGTGTAAAAATGGTGTTTTTTGGGTATTTGTACTCAATAAAAAACTTTCTCGGGTTTTTACGCCGAGAAAGTCCTGATTTATTTATTCTTTTGATAATGCTCTTTTATAGCCTTGAAGGTTTTGTCGCTGATTACGTGCTCGATTTTACAAGCATCGTTGTCGGCAGTTTCCTCGTCGATACCAAGGCTCAGAAGAGTATTCATAATAATGGTGTGACGCTCAAAAATTGCTTCGGCTATTTTAAGTCCGCTTTCGGTCAGGGAAATATAACCCTTACCGTCAACGGTAATATGACCATCCTTTTTAAGAAGCCCCACTGCCCTGCTGACGCTGGGCTTTGAATAGCCCATATAATCACATATATCAATAGACCTTACGGAATCTGATTTCTTAGAAAGCACGTATATGGACTCAAGATACATTTCACCTGATTCGTGCACAATCTTCACCTCGGCTTCAATTCTTTCTTCTTTTTTAAGGATAACACAAAAAGCATTGTTTTTCAAGTGTGTGATAAATTTAAAAAAGTGTTGACAAAATAAGGAAAAACGAGTATACTATTATTAGTTAGCGGCGGCTAACTTGTTTTTTGACTCCCGCAGTTAGCCTATGCTAACTCGGTAATAAGCCGTCCGACTAAACCCTTTTATATGACGCCACAGAGGAGATTTGCAATGAAAACACTCAAGGATATACCCGTAGGCAAAAGTGCAAAGGTTGTTAAGCTTCACAGCGAGGGTGCGCTTAAAAGACGTATTATGGATATGGGTATCACACGAGGAACCACAATAACAGTAAGAAAAACCGCACCTCTCGGCGACCCCTTAGAGCTTACCCTGCGCGGTTACGAGCTTTCACTCAGAAAAGCCGATGCAGAACTTATAGAGGTTGAATAAACCCCATTAATCCGAAAGCGAGACAGAAATATGAGCATACGAATTGCCCTTGCGGGTAATCCAAACTGTGGTAAAACCACACTTTTCAACGCCCTTACAGGCTCCAACCAATACGTTGGCAACTGGCCGGGTGTTACCGTTGAAAAAAAAGAGGGTAAATACAAAAAGCGTAACGACGTTATCGTTACCGACCTTCCGGGTATTTACTCCCTTTCTCCCTATACTCTCGAAGAAATTGTTGCAAGAAAATACCTTGTGGAGGAACGCCCCGAGGTTATTCTTAACATAGTTGACGGCACCAATCTTGAGCGTAACCTTTATCTCACAACCCAGCTTATTGAGCTTGGTATTCCCGTTGTTATTGCCATCAATATGATGGACCTTGTAAGAAAGAACGGCGACGAAATTTACACCGATATCCTTTCAAGAAAAATGGGTTGTAAGGTTGTTGTAATCTCTGCACTTAAGGGCGAAGGGTTGAACGAGGCGGCAGAGGAAGCAATAAAGGCTGCAGAAAAGGGCGAAACAATACCGCTTCATATATTCAGCGGCGAGGTTGAGCACACTCTTGCACATATTGAGGAACGTGCTATTCACGCTATTTCTGAAATCGAGCAACGTTGGTATGCAATAAAATTATTTGAAAGAGACGAAAAGGTTCTTGAAAAGTTAAATTTGGACCAAGAGACCCTCTCTCACATTGAAAACGATATAACCTTGCTCGAAAAACAGCTTGACGATGATGCAGAAAGCATCATAACAAACGAGCGTTATTTATACATAGAAGCCCTGATGAAAACCTGCTACAAAAAGAAGCATCTCAACAGGCTTACAATTTCTGATAAAATTGACAGAATAGTCACCAACAAAATTCTTGCACTGCCCATTTTCTTTTTGATAATGTGGCTTGTTTATACCCTTTCAATAGGCACAATCGGTGACTGGACCGTTAACTTTATGAACGAAACCCTTTTCGGTGAAACAATTATTCCCGCCGCAACAAACGCCCTTCAAGCAATTGACTGTGCCCCTTGGCTCATCAGCCTTATTGCAGACGGCATAATCGGTGGCGTAGGCGCGGTTTTAGGCTTTGTTCCTCAGATGGCAATTCTCTTTTTACTTCTTTCGCTTCTTGAGGATTGCGGATATATGTCACGTGTGGCGTTCATTATGGATAAGCTTTTCCGAAAATTCGGTCTTTCGGGCAAAAGCTTTATTCCCTTGCTTGTTGCAAGCGGTTGCGGTGTTCCCGGTGTTATGGCAAGCCGTACCATCGAGCAGGAAAAGGACCGCAGAATGACTATTATGACAACCTGCTTTATTCCATGCGGTGCAAAGATGCCCATTGTTGGTCTTATTGCCTCTGCCCTTTTCGGTGGCAGTGCGTTAGTTGCAACCTCCGCATATTTTATAGGCATTATGGCAGTTATTTTCAGCGGTATTATTCTTAAGAAAACAAAGGCTTTTGCAGGCGACCCCTCACCCTTTGTTATGGAGCTTCCCGCTTACCACGCCCCTGTTCCCGCAAACATTTTCAGAACAACCTGGGACAGAGCCTGGTCGTTTGTTAAGCGTGCAGGTACCGTTATACTTGCCGCCAGCGTTATTATATGGCTTCTTAACAGCTTCTCATTTGAGGACGGCTTCCACTTTATTACAGAAGTCTCGGGCGGTAAGTCCATTCTTGAATCCATCGGCAGTATTATTGCCGTATTGTTCGTTCCCCTTGGCTTCGGCAACTGGCAATCCGCCGTGGCAACCATACTTGGTCTTCTTGCTAAGGAAGAGGTTGTTGGTGTTTTCGGCTCACTTTCATCAATGGCAAATCCCGAAAGTGCCTCAGGCGCCGCCTTCATCGGTCAGGAATTCTTTGACGGAAACAAGCTTGCGGGCTTTTCATTTATGATGTTCAACCTTTTGTGTGCACCTTGCTTTGCCGCAATGGGCGCAATAAGAAAGGAAATGAACAGTGCAAAATGGTCAATCGGCGCCATTGCATATATGACAATCTTCGCCTATGCAATGAGCCTTATGGTTTATCAGCTGGGCTCGTTTATAAGCGGTGGCTCCTTCGGTATAGGCACGGGTGCCGCACTTGTTGTTCTTGCAGCATTCCTTTTCCTTCTTTTCAGAAAAAATAAAAACAGGTGATAATATGAATGTACCCACCCTTATAATTACCTCTATAATCGCAATTGTAGTTATTGCAATTATAGCTGTGCAGATAAAAAACAAAAAACAGGGAAAATGCTCCTGCTCAGGCTCATGTGGTAGCTGCGGTATGAGCTGCTCCCATAACAACAATTCATAACATAAAACAAAGCGCGAAATCGGTTTCGAAGGAAACTGATTTCGTGCTTTTTCTCAACTTTTTTATTTTATAATGTATGAAAGATTATTCTGTATTAACATAGCAACGTCGGGCTTGTTCATTGAATAAACGTGTACGTTTTTAATGCCGTTGGCATATAAATCTATAATCTGGTCTGTGGCGTAGGCAATACCCGCCTGTTTCATTGCAAGGGGATTATCACCGAATTTATCCACAAGACTTTTAAAGCGTTGAGGCATAAACGAGCCCGAAAGCTTCATAGCACGTTCAACCTGATTGCCGTTTGTAATGGGCATTATGCCGGGAATTACGGGCACGGTAATACCTGCCTCACGTATTTTATAAAGGAAGTTATACAACAGATTGTTGTCAAAAAACATCTGTGTTGTAAGGAAATCACACCCTGCATCAACCTTTTCCTTAAGTCTTTTTATATCCTCCTTCTGATTCGGGCTTTCGGGGTGAATTTCGGGGTAACAGGCTCCGCCGATGCAAAAATCAGGGTCAGCGCTTTTAAGCTCGTAAATAAGGTCAAGAGCATAGTTGTAATCCCATTTGCTTCGGTCATCATTAATAAGCGCCTCGGGAATATCGCCCCTTAGTGCCATTACATTTTTGATTCCTGCCGCCTTGATTTCGGCAATTTTTTCTTTAACGGTCTGCTTGGTTGAGGAGACACACGTAAGGTGTGCCAAGGTGGGAACGTCATACAAATCCTTAATATTTTTAGCAATGTCGAGGGTGTATTTACTTGTGCCACCACCTGCACCGTAGGTAACACTCATAAAAGCGGGTCTGAGCTTTGCAATCTCCTCGGTAGCGGTTTTTACACTTTCGAATGCAGTTTCGGTTTTAGGGGGAAAAACCTCGAACGAAAGTGATAATTTATCTGAGTTTATAATATCGATAATTTTCAATTAACATCATATCCTTTGCCGTGATACATAACATTATATTATTAACACCTGAATAAATCAAGTGATGAAGCCATTATATTAATCAATTGTAAACATTGGCAAATTTTTTCAAAAAACTCTTGATTATTAACGTAAAAAGGGGTATCATATATTTAGCACTCAACAACCCCGAGTGCTAAAATACGACAATTTAATTTTTTCTATTATATTTTTGGAGGTATTTCTAATGACACTCAGACCCTTAGGCGACAGAGTCGTTCTTAAATTCTGCGAAGCAGAAGAAACCACAAAGGGTGGTATTATCCTTGCAGCTGCCGCTCAGGAAAAGCCCCAGACTGCAGAAATTATCGCAGTTGGCCCCGGCGGTGTGGTTGACGGAAAAGAAGTTAAAATGGAAGTTGCAGTCGGCAACAAGGTTATTCTTAGCAAATATTCAGGCACAGAGGTTAAAATTGACGGCGAAACCTACATCATCGTTCGTCAGAACGACATTCTTGCTATTGTAGAATAATTATACTTAAATCTCTATTTTCAGGAGGCAACATATTATGGCAAAACAGATTATTTACGGCGAAGAAGCCCGCCGCGCACTTCAGGCAGGTATCGACAAGCTTTGCGATACTGTTAAAATCACACTTGGCCCCAAGGGCAGAAACGTAGTTCTTGACAAAAAATACGGCGCACCCCTTATTACAAACGACGGTGTTACAATTGCAAAGGAAATCTAGCTTGACGACCCCTTCGAAAATATGGGTGCTCAGCTTGTTAAAGAGGTTTCAACCAAAACAAACGACGTTGCAGGTGATGGTACCACAACCGCTACCCTTCTTGCTCAGGCACTTGTTCGCGAGGGTATGAAGAACGTTGTTGCAGGCGCAAACCCCATGGTGCTCAAAAGAGGCATCAAGCTTGCAGTTGATACCGTTGTTGACACAATCAAGGCTAACTCAAAGCCCGTTATGGCATCAAGCGACATTGCAAGAATCGCAACAATTTCTGCCGCTGACGAAAACGTTGGTAAGCTTATTGCAGAAGCAATGGAAAAGGTTACTGCAGACGGCGTTATTACAGTTGAGGAAAGCAAAACCGCAGAAACAAGCTGTGACGTTGTTGAAGGTATGCAGTTTGACCGTGGCTACATCTCACCCTATATGGTAACAGACACCGATAAGATGGAAGCCGTTATCGACGACCCCTTCATCCTTATTACAGACAAAAAGATTTCAAATATTCAGGAGATTCTTCCCCTTCTCGAAAAAATCGTTCAGGCTGGCAAAAAGCTTGTTATTATTGCAGAGGATATTGAGGGCGAGGCTCTTGCAACACTTCTTGTTAACAAGCTCCGTGGTACGTTCACCTGCGTAGGTGTTAAGGCTCCCGGCTTCGGCGACAGAAGAAAAGAAATGCTCCGTGATATTGCTATTCTTACAGGTGGCGAGGTTATTACAGAAGAGCTCGGACTTGACCTTAAGGACGCTGACGTTACACAGCTCGGCAGAGCACGTCAGATTAAAATCAGCAAGGAAAACACAATCATCGTTGACGGCGCAGGTAACAACGAGGCTATTGCATCACGTGTTCAGCAGATTAAGTCACAGATTGAAACAACCACATCCGACTTTGACAGAGAAAAGCTTCAGGAAAGACTTGCTAAGCTTTCAGGCGGTGTTGCAGTTATCCGCGTAGGTGCCGCAACAGAAACCGAAATGAAGGAAATGAAGCTTCGCATTGAAGATGCTCTTGCAGCAACCAAGGCCGCAGTTGAAGAAGGCTACGTTGCAGGTGGTGGTGTTGCACTTCTTAACGCAATTCCCGCACTTGATGAATACATCGCTTCACTTACAGATGCAGATGCAGTTACAGGCGCTAAAATCGTTCGCAAGGCTATTGAAGAGCCCGTTCGTCAGATTGCCGCTAACGCAGGTCTTGAGGGCTCCGTAATCATCGACGGTATTCTCCGCTCAGGCAAAACAGGCTACGGCTTCAACTTTGCAACTGAGGAATACACCGATATGGCAGAGGCAGGTATCCTTGACCCCACAAAGGTTACACGTTCAGCACTTCAGAACGCTTCAAGCGTTGCCGCAATGGTTCTTACAACAGAGAGCCTTGTAACAGACAAACCCGACCCCGCAGCAGATGCAGCAGCAAGTGCCGCAGCAATGGCAGCAGCACAGGGCGGCGGAATGTATTAATATCTAATACAAAAACAACACCTCGGAAGTTCAGTCTTCCGAGGTGTTGTTTTTCTTGTTTCCAACCACAAGGTATGAACCTGTGTGTACCGCTGAAGCTAAGCACATCTATTTGGCTTGTTATTTAGGATACGTTTATTTCCCTTTTAGTGGTGGGTAGTTTAGGTTGCGATTAGTTTCCTGTTGGTTAGCGCATTCAACCACCGTAGGGGCTGTGGCTTGCCCAGCCCGAAAGCATTAATTTTACAGCAAACTAAAACGGGTCAGGCAAGCCTGACCCCTACAGTACTTTATTGTTTTCATCAACTTTATC
>JAFYLQ010000043.1 GCA_017550105.1 Clostridia bacterium
CTCTCCGTCAAAGTCCAGTTTATCGAACTCATTATACCACATTTATCCCACAAAGTAAATAATTTTAAAAACACAAAAAAAGTTATGCAGAAAAAATTGTGTTGTATATGTATCTGTCATATTTATTTTGCCAAACCAAAAAAGGCAAGGCAAATAACACGAAAGGAGTATAAACATTTATGAAAATTAGAATAACAGGATTACCGCAACAAGTGGAAGCAATGGTATCTACCATTGAAGAATATTGCGGCTTGCAAATAAACTATGTGAGCCAAGAATACCCACAAACACGAAAATGCAAAACATCAAAATATGTTGCGGTATATTTAGATGTTCAAGACTTTGAAGAATAACACGAAAGGAAAATTTAAAATGAAACAAATTAAAAAACCTGACACCGCCATATTTTTTGGCACTTATAAAGAAATGATTTATAATTCCACACCTGAACAATGCAAAGCGATTATGACCGCTTTTTGTCAGTATGCTTTTGATAACATAAATCCCACAGTACCGAGCGATATATCGCTCGTGTGGGGTGTTATGAAAGGTAACATTGATAATGATTACAAGAAATATAATGAAAGGTGCGAGAAAAATCGAGAAAATGCACTTAAACGATACGGAAAAGGTGCAGACAATGACATTCTAATTGTTACATACAAAATAAACGGTCACGAATTTGAACTAATATTTCCACCCGAAAACAAAGCAAATGTAATAAACGAAAAATCATTTAAAGAACTGTTTTCAGAAGCGGAAGATGAACCACAAAAAAGAATTCAATACATATCTTATTTCGTTAATACAGGCAATAAGGAAAAATGGAAATTACCATACGAAGATTACGAAAACGAAACTTGGGACAAAATTTATAATGGCGATTTATAAAGCAAAGGGGCGAGAAATCGCTCCTTTATTTATGCGACCGTATGCGATTGCAGTTTGCCTGTATTGTTTTTTATTGATTTCTATTGTATTACACTGTAGTGTAGTGGGTTGTCCTGTTTAGTCCTGTAAAGGTTTGTAGTGGGTTGTTGTTGTACTGCCTTGTGTTGTTTCGTTTTGTCTTGTAATGGGTTGTGGTGTATTGTATTGATTTTTTAATAAGAATATAATATAATTAAATATATTAAAATGAGAAAGAAAACTCTTTACTTTTGTATCTAATGTTGATTCACTTGATTGGAAAAAGCTTTCTGTTGATGAAATGTATAGCCGAGTAACAAGTAAGGTGCAAAACGGGTCAATTGTTTTATTCCATAACGGAGTCGAAAACACACCGGAAGCACTTGATAAAATCCTTACAAAATTAAAAACCGACGGCTACGAATTCGTAACCGTCAGTGAGCTTATTTGTTGGGATAATTATGAGATTGACCATATGGGCAAGCAGTATTGTGTTCATGATACGCAATAAAAACATCTTCAGTATTCAATATTGCATTCTCCAATATTTCAACGCATTTTTTATCCGTACATTTTTCGGAAACCTCGTAAATTGCTTCACAAAGTATGCCAAACATTTCCCTATACATTTCTATTTCGTTTTTCAAATTTTTTCTCCTAAAACAAAAAAGTGTGTTCCAATAAAGGAACACACCGAAAAAGTGATTCCCTCATTGTTGTCACACAAATACACTTCACTTCCAAGGAATATGAGAGTGAGAGAAACACCTTTTACCAAAAGAGTTTCCCTGAAAGTGAATAATATCAAATTTGTGTGACAAGATTATCTTATCACATAAATAATTAAATATCAACCTAAAAAACAAAAAATGACGGCTACGAATTCGTAACCGTCAGTGAGTTAATTTATTGAGATAATTATGAAATTGACCATACAGGAAGACAGATTAAAGTTAATCACCTGAAACAACCGGTGCAATAACCCCCGGTGACCCTTCGTTAAATGAGGTCATATCAGTAAGGGCACTTGTGTCCCAAGAGGAGCAATCAAGAGTTAATTTGCCGCAACCCCTGAACATTGCACGAATTGTAGTAACCTTAGAGGTATTGAAGCCTGCGGGTAAATTAAGCGAGCTCAAGGAACTGCACCCCCTGAAGGTCTGAGAAAATGACGTTATTTTAGAAAAATCAAAATTACTCACGTCAATCCTCTCGATACTACTGCAATTCATAAACATATTATTTACGTTTATTGGCGTAGTATCACCAAAGGTAATATTTTTCAGGGACGAGCAACCGCTAAAGGTACTGCCATAATAAACCGTACCCGAAAACTTCGTCATATCTATGGATTCTAAAGCTTCACAATTTCCAAAAGCACCCGAAAGATAAATAGTTTTGGTTTTGTCGATATTGGGGAACGAAATGCTTTTAAGTGAAGTACAGCCATAGCACAAATTTTGAAAAACATTGACACCTTTCAAATTAAAATTTGAAATATCAATATATTCCAAAGAGCTGCAGCCATAAAAAACTGTTTTCATATTTTCGGGATTAACTGAATTAAAACTGCTTAAATCCAAGTTTTTCAGGCTACTGCAATTTTTAAACATTGATTCAATTTTAGTAATATTTGAAGCGTTAAGCCGATGAAAGCCCACTATTTCCTGCAAGGAGCTGAAATCTGCGAACATTTCCGAAGAGTCGGCATTTGCACTGACACCATTTTCGCTGCAATCAACAAACAATTCTGTACCGTCCCTGTAAACTATAACGTTGTTATTTTGGGCTAACGTGGGGTCCCAGCACTCATCATAAGAGCCACTGTACTCATCAGTAAATATAATTCGCGTTATCTTGCTTGTGTCTATTGAGCCCTTATACCAACTCTTACCCTTTTCAAGAACGTTTGAATTTTTGTTAAGAATGGTACCGGTTGAATCGTAAAATGTGCCTGTCTCAACGCTTTTGGCGGTAGTATCAAGAGAATAGGTTGCAATGGGTAAAAACTTGCCCGTTACAAAATCTCTTCCCTTGAGAACAACATTGTTTTCATACACGTCAACAATATAACCTTCACTTGCATCATAATCTGCAACAAGCTTGCCGTTTGAATACTTTTTTGGATATGCTAACGAAGGCACGTGGATACTATGGCAACCAAAGATATTATCATAGTTACTCATTTCGTGTACTGTTTGCAATGCGAAGCTTTCATGACTATGTCCATGGAAATACAAAACATTGCTGTAGTGCGAAAGCAGACTATAAAAAACCTGTCCTTGGGTATTGTTAAGCATATCACCTTCGAGGTCAAGGTCTACTGCATCACCGCTACCATCTCGGGGATACAAATGCAAGAACAAAAAGCAACGTTTATCCTTATTTTCTTCTAAAACCTCATAGAGCCATTGAAGCTCACCCTCGGCAAACTCGTACCCGTTTCGGATATCATGTATACCAAGCATTATGTAAACGTCGTTACCTTTTTCAAACGTATAATACAAATCCTGCCCTGTATACGGCTTAAGGCTTTCCGTTGCCAATGGTGCAAACGAGGCGTTGGTTTCATGATTACCTGAAACCGCATAAACCGGCTTAGAAATATTTTCATCTACAATCTTTTTATACAATGAAAGGTTTTCCTCGGTGCCACCCAAGGATAAATCACCGCACACGGTTACAAATTCAATATCTTTGTCATTTTCAAAATAAGTCAATGCATTCTTTAAATCATCATCCGATGTTTTAGAGCCAATATGAGTATCAGAAATTGCCCCAAAAGAATACAACTTTTCGCCAAGCTGCGAAGTCGCCAATGCATCAAGGGGTAATTCCTTAACACGGACATTATTTGAATCATAAACGCCTATACACACCGCTCCGTCAGGTGCACAATTTTGAGTAATCAAATCATCATAAAAAACCTCTTCGTTATCAACTGAGACCTTCATATTGCAAATATCCGCATACTCGACCATTACGCCGTTTTCATCTTCATACTTTAGCGAATACACCCCCGACGGCACATCATCGAAAATAATATCGTTATTATTAACTTCGGGTATTAGCGGAATAGTATTACACGCCATACGTAAGACACTCCAAGCATCCCCGATGGTTATGTATCCGTCCGCATCAATATCGCAGGTATTACTAAGTTTTCTTGATAAAGGCTCTATACCTGCCGCTACTCTTAATACCATACGAGCATCAAGACTGGTTATTTTTCCGTCTCCGTCAACATCGCCCATAAACTTATCAGCGGAAGCTACGGGCACCGCACACATAACACACAAGCAAAAACACAAAACGCAAGTCACAAATCGCTTCATACTATCCCTCCCTTACTTTTTTATGATTATGTTGTTTATAATTTTAACTTTGTTTCGGTTAAAAGTCAACTTTGTTATTAAATCACTCCACAATACGGGTCGTAGCAAATTTCAAAATTCCATATTTCCAATGAATAAATCTGAAAATTTAGGGTTTGTTGCAAGGTCGATGTATTTTGCATTTTGAATTAACTCTGAAATTTCATTTTTTTCAACACTGTATTTAACCGCACCCAAAAGACTGCTATTGTTAACGGGTTCGGTTTTTTCTTTTAATTCAAATGGTAAAAGACCTGTTTTAACCGCATTTTCAATATTAATTTTTGATGAAAAGCCACCTGAAACATAAAGGTGTTCGACATCGGAAAATTGAACATTACCGATATTCATAAGTGTGATTATTGCCGAATATACGGCGGATTTTGCAAGCTGATACTGGCGGATATCTTTTTGGTTTATATATACATTTTCAGCTATACTATAGGTTTCGCACTCCATATAGCCCGTTTCGTCGATTATATGAGCTTTAACCAATTCACTTATAACGTCAACAAGACCCGTGCCACAAATACCCTTGGGTTCGGTATTGCAAATTGTTTTGATTATTTTAGCATTGTCCCTTAATTCAAAAGAATAAATTGCACCCTCGGTGGCACTCATACCGCAGGAAATACCCGCACCCTCAAAGCAGGGCCCTGCCGCCGCAGAAGTACACAGGACTTCATTTTCAGAAAACAAAATAATTTCCGCATTGGTGCCTAAATCCACAAGCAGATTATACCTGCCCTTTTTGGGCTTATCGACATAATTAAGACCTGCTACTAAATCCGCACCGACAAACGAAGAAATGCAGGGTAAGGATATAATGTTGTTTACGAAATTTATACCAATATCTTCGCCTTTAACCATTTGAGACGCTAAAAACACAGGCGTATATGGTGCTACGCCCATTGAAGTGGGGTCTTTGCCAAGCAACAGGTGAAGCATTGTTGTATTGCCTGAAACAAACATATCATTACAGGAAAAACCACCTGAACGAGAAATAAGCTTATTAATACCGTCAACAACCGCTTTTTGTAATTTGTCTACACCATTCTGACGGCAGTAATCAATACGTGAAATAACGTCACCACCAAAAGCCACCTGAGGATTGGTGCAGGTTGCAACCTTTACAACCTCTTTATTATCAAGTGAAACAAGTGCCAGTGCTATGGTAGTTGTGCCGATATCGAGGCAATAGCACATATTTGACGTTAACTCACCTGAGGTGACTGCTCCTGTTTCGGATAAGATATCGCCATCCAACGGCAATTCAACGGTAATATCACCGTTTATCACGTATTTACAGGATAGAACACTTGCGCCGTTAACCGTAACCTTACATTTACCACAAACTCCCCTGCCACCACAGGTGTGCACAACCTTAAAGCCGTTATCAATCAAAAATTCTGATAACAGCTTGCCCTTTTGTGTGGAATATTTTTGGTTATTGATTGTAACGTTACACATAATTTTGTTCCCTTAGATTTATTAAGTATATTTTAGCATAAATTTTTCGTAAGGCAAGTTATATTATAAAAATGCACCATAGGCATCAAGCCTACGGTGCATTTTTTATTATCAATCAAGGAAATCTCTGAGTTTCTTTGAGCGTGAGGGGTGACGAAGCTTTCTGAGTGCCTTTGCTTCAATCTGACGGATACGCTCACGTGTAACGTTGAACTCCTTACCAACCTCTTCAAGAGTTTTGGGGTTACCGTCCTCAAGACCGTAACGAAGGCTCAATACTCTTGCTTCACGGGGTGTAAGGGTTTTAAGAACCTCTGCCAGCTGTTCTCTCATAAGAGCCATTGAAGCGGCGTCAACGGGTGCCTGAGCATCGTCGTCGGGAATAAAGTCACCTAAATGGCTATCTTCCTCTTCACCGATGGGTGTTTCAAGTGAAACGGGCTCTTGAGCAACACGAAGAATTTCGCGAACCTTTTCAACGGGCATATCCAATTTTTCTGCAATTTCCTCTGCAGTCGGGTCTCTGCCGTTTTCGTGAAGAAGCTGACTGTTTGTCTTTTTAACCTTATTGATGGTTTCAACCATATGAACAGGGATACGGATAGTACGAGCCTGGTCGGCAATAGCACGTGTAATAGCCTGACGAATCCACCATGTAGCGTAGGTTGAGAACTTAAAGCCCTTTGTATAGTCGAACTTGTCAACGGCTTTAATAAGACCGAGGTTACCCTCCTGAATAAGGTCAAGGAACTGCATACCTCTGCCAACGTATCTTTTAGCAATACTTACAACAAGACGAAGGTTAGCCTCGGAAAGGCGGCGCTTAGCCTCGGGGTCATCCTCAGAAATACGGATAGCAAGCTCAATTTCCTCCTCGGATGTAAGAAGGGGCACACGACCAATCTCCTTAAGATAAACCTTAACGGGGTCGTCGATTGCGATGTTTTTAGCATCTGCGGGTAAATCCTCTTCGTTTGTTTTGGTTGATTCAATATCGAACGAAAGTGCATCAAGCATTTCCTCACCGATATCGTCGATAATCTCTATGTTATTGGTTTCAATAAGTTCATAGAGCTTTTCGATATCGTCAACGTCAAAGCCTTCAATTTCAAGAATAACGTTGTCGATATCATGTGTAGCGAGTTTACCGCTTGCCTTACCTTTATCAATAAGGGCTTTGATTTGCGGTTTTTTCTCCCAACCTTCCATTTTATCTCACCTTTCTTTTCACACATTTATTTCAAAAATTTTGAACTGATTTATTCTTCCTTTTTCAAGGAATTAAAAAACGCAAGGAAGCTGTCGTCACTCATTTTTGATGGGTCAGCCATTTCACGTTTTTTCTTTTCTTCCTCAAGCACACTAAGGCAATCCTCACACTCTCGTAGTGTGTTAGACACCATTGACTGCTTTGAAAGAAGTCGGGCAACCGCCCCTGTTTCTTCGGAGGTAAGAAAACGTGAAAGCTGAGAAATATCAATGCTTTCGTCAGCATCAAGCCTTGTGCTTACAACCTCTAAAACTCTTTTATTCACAGGTGTAACAAAAACGTCGTTACAAAGCCTGTCCTTAAGTTTTTTGTAGAAGGCGGCATTATTGAATAATGAGATTAGTAAGGTATCCTCAGCCTTAGCAGCCCTCATATTTTTAACCCTTTGTGGGTCAATCATTTTTTCCATATCCTGTGCCTGCTTTTGTGCATTGGCAAACTCGGATTTGGTTTTCTTATAATTTTCACGGCGGGTAGCCTGCTTTATCTGTTGAAGCATTGCATCCTTGGAAACACCCAGCTCGTCAGCAAGACGCATTGCATAAACGTCACGCTCAAGGGAATCGGTTGTTGCAAGGTAATTTGCCACCTCACGCAGAAAGCCGACCTTACCATCCGAGCTTTCTACGTCGTATTTAGAACGGATTACGGATATTTTGTACTCCGTATCATTATCCGCATTATTAAGAAGCTTTGCAAACATCTCTTTGCCGTGGACTCTTATAATCTCGTCGGGGTCCTTACCGCCCTGAAGACGAATTACCTTAACACGTACACCTGTTTTTGAGAACAAATTAAGCGCCGCACGAACCGCCTTCTGACCCGCTTCGTCGGAGTCATAGCAAAGTGCAACCTCGTCCGCATATCGTGAAATAAGGCTTACCTGCTCGGGTGTAAGCGCTGTACCGAGCCCTGCAACTGCATTTTCAAACCCTGCACCGTGAAGAGCAATAACGTCCATATAGCCCTCACAGAGAATAATTTTTCGGTCGTTGCCGTTTTTAGCAAAGTTCAATGCAAAAAGCTCGTTGCTTTTTTTATAAACAAGTGTATCAGACGTATTGATATACTTGGGCTTACTGTTGTCAAGCACACGACCGCCAAAGGCTACCACGTTACCCCTGAGGTCAATTACAGGATACATAACCTTTGCCCTGAAAGCATCGTAATAATAACGCTTGCCGTTCTTTTCACTGAAGCGTAAAAGGTTTGCCGCAACAAGCTCGTCACGGTTAAAGCCCTTTGATTTAAGATGATTTTCAAGGGCGTGCCAATCATCGGGAGCGGCACCCAAGCCAAAGTGCTTAATCATCTTCATAGGTATGTTACGTCGCCTTAAATAATCAAGCTGACCCTTACCCGCCTCGGTAAAAAGTGTTTCGTGAAAGAACCTTGCGGCTTCACGGTTAGCGGCATAGATACGTCGCCTAAGGTTAGAGGCACTATCATCAACCTTGTCGTCGGGCATTTTAATACCCGCCCTGTCTGCAAGAAGCTTAACCGCCTCGATATAATCAAGGTTTTCGATATTTCTTACGAAATTTATAACGTCGCCACCTGCACCGCAACCGAAGCAATAGTATGATGCGGTATCGGGATAGACGGTAAATGATGGTGTTTTTTCGTTATGGAACGGACAAAGACCCGTCAAGGTCTTTCCCCTTCTGCGAAGGTCAACGTACCCGGCAATAACGGACTCAATATCGTTACTGTCACGTAATCTGTCAATAAAATCATCCGTAAAACGAAATGCCAAGTAAATCACCTCCGTAAAAAATTATGTATACTTAATAAATCCAGGTTTTGGGAACAAATAAATCGTTAAACGTTTTAAGGGAATAACTGTCGGACATACCTGAAATATAGTCACAAGCGGCACGCTCAGCACCCTCACGCTTAGCAATTTCAAAATAAAACTCGGGCATCTGATGGGGATTGCGAGAAAAATAACGGAAAAGCTCCTTTATCATACTTTCAGCCTTGCTTTCCTCACTTTTGCACACGGGGTTTGTATAAACGTATTTAAACATAAATGAATGAAGTCGGTTATATGCATCCTGAACCTCGGGCGACATACGGATTTCATCACTACTGTTTTCAATAACGGACATTATAAGGGTGTTGATTCGCTGAGTCTTGGAAAAACCAAGAACAAGGCGGATATCAAGGGGGATATCGTCCTCACTGAGAACCTCACCACGACAGGCGTCGTCAATATCGTGATTAATATATGCAATTTTATCGCTCAATTTAACAATGCGACCCTCTAAGGTGTCGGCCTCCTTACCCCTTGTGTGGCACAGAATACCGTCACGAACCTCGTAGGTAAGGTTAAGACCCTCACCCCTTTGTTCAATAAGGTCAACCACCCTGAGGCTTTGCTCAAAGTGGGTGAAGCCCTTTTCGTAGACACTGTCAAGTGCACGTTCACCCGCATGACCGAAGGGTGTGTGACCTAAATCGTGACCTAAGGAAATGGCTTCGGTTAAATCCTCGTTAAGGTTAAGAGAACGGGCAATTGTTCTTGCAATCTGCGAAACCTCAAGGGTGTGGGTAAGGCGGGTTCTGTAGTGAACGTTGTCGGGTGCTAAAAAGACCTGTGTTTTATCCTTAAGGCGACGGAAAGCAGAGGAATGTATAATCCTGTCACGGTCACGCTGATAAGCGGTCCGCACGGGACATTCATCCTCAATCTTCTTTCTTCCCTTAGTATTTTCGCACAGCATTGCATACTGAG
Source organism: Clostridia bacterium (assembly GCA_017550105.1). GTDB lineage: Bacteria > Bacillota > Clostridia > Oscillospirales > Acutalibacteraceae > DTU089. The sequence goes on from JAFYLQ010000043.1 coordinate 9,761, forward strand.
AAAGGGTTTCACGCTCACGCTGTAAATTTGTTAATCTGATAATATTATCCACCAAATCACCCTATATTTATGCTTTATATATATTAATACTGATAATAAATGAAAAACCCTCTTTTTTTGACAAATTATTTTGCGGCAATAACTTCATCAACAATTTCGAGGGTGAGTTTACCGTTTGAGATATCCTGCAACTTTTTGTTAAAGGGGTGCTCAGTCCCCTGCTCAATGCGGAAATTAAGGGTTACGTCCTCGGCAAAATCAGTTTCGTTCATAACTCCGCCCGAATCCCTTACAAGGGTTTCGATTTTACCGTAGAAGGAATAATCACATTTGATTCTGCAAACAGACCAAGGCACAAGGGTTATAATCTCGGCACCGTCGATACCAAGCTTTGCAGAGTGTGAATAGGCTCTGACTAAACCGCCACCGCCTAAAAGAATACCGCCGAAATACCTTGTTACCACAACAACACAATCGGTAACATCCTCCTGAGTGATAACGTTTAAAACGGGCATACCCGCAGTACCCTGAGGCTCACCGTCGTCAGAAAAGCGTTTAACACCGCCCTCACGAATGGAGTAAGCGTAAACGTTGTGGGTTGCATCCCAATGTTTTTTTGAAATTTCAGCAATAAAATCAAGTGCTTCCTGCTCGGTTTTAACGGGCTTTGCATAGCCTATAAACCGAGATTTTTTAACTATGTACTCCTCAGCGGCATAATGACCAAGGGTTTTGTAAGGCTTAACCACACTTACACCTCCGTATATAACGCAAAAAGCCGGTGATAACTCACCGGCTTACTAAGCATATAAAATTACTTAGAAAGGTTATATTTCTTATTGAATCTGTCTACACGTCCGCCTGTATCAACGAGCTTCTGCTTGCCTGTAAAGAACGGATGGCATTTTGAACAGATATCAACACGCATACCTTCCTTAGTGGAAGCTGTATCGAGCACAGCACCGCATGCACACTTAACCTGAGTTGCGCCGTATTTGGGATGAAGTCCTTCTTTCATTCTGTAGTCACCTCTTTATATTTGATAACACATTAGCAGAAGAATATTACCACAACACAAAGAAAAAAGCAAGTGTTTTTTTGAATTTTTTCAAAAATTTAATTTACAGGTTCGTATGTAACGCTTAAACCGTTATCGGGGTGATACTGCCAGGTAACACGAACCTCATCAAATTCTTCTTCGCGAGTGCCATCTAAAGCCCTTGTCTTGTTCATTTTTTCCATAAGAGCTTCGGGCAATCCCAATGCCTCATTAACATCACCTATTGCAAAATATGCAGAATAATTGGTGTAGTCATCAATATTATCGGGATTTGTATCTATAGTAAGGTAACTGCCGTCACTCGCCACGGTAGCGTATTCACTTTCACAGAATTCATCAAAAATTTTCTGAAAATCGGGTCCGCTTTTAACTATTACATCAACAACGTCCGTCTTTTTTCCGACAGATAATACTACCTGTGCCTTACCTTCGGCAAGTGCCTTCACATTTCCGTTTTCATCAACAGAAACAATTCCTGCAGGTATAACCTCCCACGTTACTTTTTTATCTGCTTTTTCCTGAGGAAGAATTGTATAATCAATTTTATAAACATCATCAACATATAAGGTAACCTCATATTCGGTTGCATCTATACTGTCAACAGAATTGGTAACGCCAATAACAATAATTGCCGAAATAATGCCGACGAACAAAATGCACAAGCTGACAACACCTGCAATAAGTCCGATTAAAAGAGGCTTTTTGTTTTTCTTTTTTGATGCACCGTCGTCTACTGGTTTTTCTACAGTAACCTCTTCGACAGGAGCATTTTCTGTAACACTTTCCTGAGGCTCAACTTCCGGCACCTGTTGTGTTACATTAACCAATAATTCGTTTTCATTCATAATAACTATCTCCTAATTCATATTAACCACACCACAATGATACGGTTTCAAATATTATGCCATAAATCCTGCCAAAAGTCAATGGCAGAATTCGTGGCATAATATAATATTTACGGTGATAATTTTATGATTTATAAAAGAATTCGTGATTTACGGGAAGATAAGGATTGGACTCAACAAAAAATTGCTGATATGTTATTTATTAATCGGCGAACCTATGCCGCATACGAAAACGGCATAAATTCAATGTCGCCCGAAACATTAATCAAAATCGCTAAAATCCACAATGTAAGCGTTGATTATTTACTGAACCTAACTGACAATCCCACACCGTACGGAAAATAAAAAGAGATACCGAGAAACAATCTCCGGTATCTCTTTTTGTTATATTGAATCAGCAATGTCAAGAATAAGCTTTTCGGTCTTTTCCCAGCCAAGGCAGGGGTCAGTAATGGACTTACCGTATACACCGTCACCTATCTTCTGGGCACCATCCTCAAGGTAGCTTTCAATCATAAAGCCTTTAACAATCTTTTTGATGTCGTCATTATGAGCACGGCTGTAAAGCACGTCCTTAACAATACGGATTTGCTCAAGATACTTTTTGCCCGAGTTTGCGTGGTTTGCATCAACAATACAGGCGGGATTTTTAAGCCCCGACTTTGCATAAGCATCGCTGAGATTCTGCAAATCCTCATAATGGTAGTTGGAAATATTGTGTCCGTCGCGGTCAACGTAGCCACGCATAATGGCGTGAGCGTAGGGGTTACCCTCGCTTTCAACCTCCCAACCACGGTAAATGAAGGTGTGACTGCTCTGGGCGGCTGTTATCGAGTTCATCATAACCGAAAGGTCACCGCCCGTGGGGTTTTTCATACCAACGGGTACCTCTATACCGCTTGAAACAAGGCGATGCTCCTGATTTTCAACGGAACGTGCACCGATTGCCACGTAAGAAAGCAAATCGGAAAGGTAACGGTAGTTTGCGGGATAAAGCATTTCATCCGCACAGGAGAAGCCGTATTCCTTAAGCGCACACATATGAAGGTCACGTATAGCAACAATGCCGTGAAGCATATCGGGCTTTTCATTAGGGTCGGGCTGATGAAGCATACCCTTGTAGCCCGAGCCCGTTGTTCGGGGCTTACCTGTATAAATTCTGGGTACGATTACGATTTTATCCTTAACCTTTTCACGAATCTCTGCAAGACGGGAAATATACTCAAGAACAGGCTCCTTTGAGTCTGCCGAACAAGGTCCGATTATAAGCAAAAGCTTGTCAGATTCGCCTGCAAAAACCCTTCTTATTTCTTCATCGTTTTTTGCTTTTTGCTCTGCCATCCGAAGGGTAAGAGGATATTGCTCCTTGATATCCATAGGAATGGGGAGTTTTCTTTTGAAGTTCATTGCCATTTTAATTCTCTCCAATCAAATGATTTCATATTGTATTCCGAGGTTTTTAATATCCTTAAAAAAGTCGGGATAGCTTTTATTTACACATTGGGCATCCTTTAAAATGCCCCCTGTCACACTGCACAGAACCGAAAAAGACATTGCTATTCTGTGATCGTTGTGACAATCAATTGCTTCTGTGGGCTTTTGAGGAACACAATCGGGGATAATTATGTAATCCTCCCCGAGTTCGACGTTGACACCGAATTTTTTAAACTCCTGTGCCATGGCGGTTCCCCTGTCACTCTCTTTAATTTTTAATCTGTCTGTGCCCGTGAGCTTTGCACCGTTTTTAAGCACGGCACAAACCATAAGCACGGGTCCTAAATCGGGATATTGTGAAATATCGAGCACGGGTGTGCCCTCACAAAGCTTTTTATAAAACTCCTGACATATCTTGTCACCCTGAAAGCTCAGCGGGTTAAGTCCGTTAACGTTAACGCTTCCCCCTGCAAGATTAAAGGCTTCGAGGAATGCGGCATTTGACCAATCCCCCTCAACAGAAAGGTTGCAGCTTTTATACTTTTGATTTCCCTTTATATAAAAGCCCTGTTCGTTTTTTTCGATAATTACGCCAAATTTCTTCAAGGCATCAATTGTTATATCAACGTACGGTGCGCTTTGGAGTTCAGTTGTTAATATAATTTCACTGTCACCCTCAAGAAGGGGCAATGCGAACATCAATCCTGTAAAAAACTGACTGCTTACGTCACCGGGTATTCTAAACACGCCGCTTTTAAGCTCACCGCCAACGTAAAGCCCGTTATCGTCAGAACGAAGATAACAATCCTTCTCAGTAAAAAGCTCCTTATAGACGCTCTGAGGACGCTGCATAAGCCTTCCCCTGCCCGTAAACCTGCACTTTTGGGCAAAAAGCATACTAACAGGTATCATAAATCGCAGGGTGCTTCCGCTTTCGTTACAGTCAAAGTCTTTTTGCGTTACCTTTTCCTTAAGTGAGGCACCCGTAACCCTTGCGGTGGTGCCGTTAATTTCAATTTCCGCACCAAGTGCCCTGAGGCAGGAAATGGTTGCCGTAATGTCGTCGTTTGTGCCGATATTATCAATTACACTTGCGCCCTCGGAAAGCCCTGCACAAATCAATAATCTGTGAGCAACGCTTTTTGAGGGTGGTGCGCTAACCTCACCCGCCGCTACGGAAGGTGTGATGCTTACGTTCATTCCTTCACCTTCTCAATAAGTGCATCAATTGCTTCAAGATATCCGTCGGTGCCCTTGCCCGTAATGGTTTTAAAGCAAGCCTGACGAACAAAACTGATTTGCCTGAAATCCTCACGGGTTGAAAGGTCTGAAATATGAACCTCAACCGTGGGAATGCCCACCGCCTTCACTGCATCTAAAATTGCTATGGAGGTATGGGTATATGCACCGGGGTTTATAACTATTCCGTCAAAAACACCATAAGCAAACTGAATATTATCAACTAAATCGCCCTCGTGATTTGACTGATAACATTTAACCGCAACACCCTTTTTGTCGGCATAAGCTTCGATTTTTTCAATAAGTGTGTTATAGGTTTCCTTGCCGTAAATATCGGGCTCCCTTATGCCAAGCATATTAAGGTTAGGTCCGTTAATCACAAGAATATTCATTGAAATCCGCCTCTATTCTTTCGGCAACCTCTTCCACCGTACCGCTACCGTCAATAACAACGTCTGCGCACTCAATATAAAGGGAATAACGCTCGTCATAACGCTTTTTGAGTGCATCGGCATTGCTTGACAATGGTCTGTCAGAAGTAGCAACAAGGCATTCGAGAGGTCTGTTTATAAAATAAATTCTACCGTTTTCTTTTAAAATATCTGTATTTTCTTTGTTGAGAATCGCTCCGCCACCAGTTGCAATAACGTGATTATTACGTGATGACACGGAGAAAATCTCTTTCTTTTCAATTTCCCTGAAGCCTTTTTCACCAACCTCAGAGAAAATCTCGGTTATGGGCTTGCCCTGTGATTCGACTATCAAATCATCGGAATCCACAAAGGATTTTGAAAGTCTTTGAGCAAGAGCCCTTCCTACAGTTGATTTTCCGCTTCCGGGCATTCCCACAAGGACTATATTCATTTTATCCTTATAAAGATTTCTAAAAATCTCTTCAACCTTTTCGTTATCCACGGGCTTATCAATAAATTTTTCGACGGCGTATGCCGCCTGAGACACAAGCATATAAAGACCGCCCGTAGCAGTAACGCCCAATGCTTTTGCATCACATATAAGCTTTGATTTTAAGGGATTATAAACTGCATCAAAAACCCCTTCAAGAGACGTGAACTGCTTTAAATCCACCGCAGAGCTACCGATATTCGGGAACATTCCGCAGGGAGTTGTGTTAATTATTATTTCAAAATCCGTGTATTTTTTATAAACGTCCTCGTAGGTAACGTAGCCGTCCTTAGGGTTGCGGGATACCTTAACCACCGCTTTAGCTCCTAAAAACTCAGCAACAGCCACGGCGGTATTTGAGGTGCCGCCGCTACCTAAAACAAGAACCTTTTTACCCTTAAGGCTAACGTTCTCGCGTTCAATAAGTGCCTTCAAACCGTAAAAATCGGTGTTGTAGCCATAAAGCTTACCGTCACGGTTTACCACCGTATTAACCGCATTTATACGCTTAGCCTCAAGTGAAATCTCGTCGAGATAGGGAATAATCTCCTGCTTATAAGGAATTGTAACGTTTATGGCTTTAAAGTCTTTTTTTATGAAAAAATCCTTAAGATTTTCTCTTTCAATTTCAAGAATCTTATAACTGTAATCCGCTAAAGCGTTGTGTATTTCCTTGGAAAAGCTGTGCTTTAAATGTTCGCCTATACATCCGTATTCCATACCTTACACCAACCAATCGGTGCCGAATTTTTGTGAAAGCAAATCACAAAGAGTAATGGCAACAATGCTATCAACAACCACTCTTGCACGGTGCACAATACAGGGGTCGTGTCTGCCTGTAACGTTTAAGGTAACATCCTCACCATTAATAAAATTAATGGTGCTCTGCTCCTTAGAAATAGAGGGGGTGGGTTTTACCGCACAACTGAAAAGAATGGGCATACCGTTTGAAATACCGCCGTTGATACCACCGTTATTATTGGTTTCGGCAGTAACGGCACCGTTTTCAAAGCGGAATTGGTCGTTCATTTGGCTACCGTACATATCGGCGCAGCCGAAGCCCGCACCGAACTCAACACCCTTTATAGCAGGAATTGAGAATAATGCGTGTGAGAGCATACTTTCAACGCTATCGAACCAAGGCTCACCCGCACCTGCAGGAACGCCTGTAACTACCGTTTCAAGAATACCGCCGACGCTATCCCCTGCTTCTGCCGCCTTTTCAATGGCAGAAATTATTTCAACCTTTGCATTATCATTAAGCACGGGAAATTTGGCGTCTGACAAAAATTTTATATCAGCGTCATAGTCGGAAAAGCCGTCATCGGCTATTCCCGCACACTTTTTAATATGTGTGCCGATTAAAATGCCCTTCTTTTTTAATAAATCCAAGGCTATGGCACCACCTGCAACAAGTCCTGCAGTAATTCTGCCACTGAAATGTCCGCCACCGCGATAATCCTCGGAGCCGTTGTATTTAACGTAAGCGGTATAATCCGCATGACCCGGACGTGCTTTACCGTAATTTTTGGAATAATCGCCCGACTTTGTGTTTTCATTAGGGATAATAACACAAATGGGAGTGCCCGTTGTTTTGCCGTTAAACACACCGCTGACAATACTGAACCTGTCAGCCTCCTGCCTTGGCGTGGAAATTTTACCAAAGGGACGGCGTAAATCAAGCTGATGGGTAATAAAGGCTTCGTCAACCTCAACACCTGCGGGAAGTCCGTCAATAACAGCACCTATGGCTTCGCCGTGGCTTTCACCAAAAAGGGTTACACTTACGTTATTACCGAAAGTATTTTTCACTTTTAATACGCCTCCTTTATTATTTTTTCAAGTCTTGAAAACTCCATAAAGTCAAATTCAAAACTTCCAATTTCATTAACAAGAACCACGTTAACACCTGTAGCTTCTGCCTTTTTATCGTGCTTTAAGGGTGCAGTAAGCGTTTCGGGTGTAACGCTTATATTATAAGGTAAGGAGTACTTTTTAAGCACTTCAACAAGACGGGCTCTTGCTTGTTCTGATGAAAGAGCCAACATACCTAACGCCACACATTCACCGTGCAATAAATCCCCAAGACCTGTTGCGGTTTCAATTGCGTGACCTATGGTGTGACCAAAATTAAGAACACGTCTTAAGCCCTGCTCCTTTTCATCCTCTTCAACAACAGCCTTTTTTATAAGTAAGGATTTCTCGATTACCTTATCAACGTTTTCGTAGGCATTCTGATTTTCTATTAATTCAAAAAGTGAAGCATCCGAGGTGGCGCCCATTTTTATACTTTCTGCAAGACCGTTGTTAAACTGACGGAGCGAAAGCGTCTTAAGAACCTCGGGGTCAATTATAACCTTAGAGGGTTGATAGAATGCACCGACGATGTTTTTATAGCCACCGAAATCTATTGCGGTTTTGCCACCTATGGACGAGTCAACCTGTGATAAAAGCGTAGTGGGTATATTATAAAAGGTAATGCCGCGCATATAAGTGGATGCCACAAAGCCCGACATATCACCTACAACACCACCGCCGACTGCAACAACACAGTCGTTACGTGAAAAATCGTTTTCACACAGAACCTCAAGAAGCTCTTTGTAGGTATCAAAATTCTTGCTTTTTTCACCCTGAGGTATTGTTTTTATAATACTATCGGGAAACTGCTTAGAAACAAGAGCCGAATACTCTGCGGGAACACCGTCATCCGTAACAATCAATGCTCGTTTTTTTACATTGCAAAGGTTACTTATGCGGTTTAATGCACCCCGTTCTAAAACTATATCGTAGCTTCCCGAGGAAGTTTTAACTGTAATTATCATAAGCCTGACGTGTTACCGTCCGCCTCCTTTAAATGGACTGTTCTTTCGGATACCTGCCAACAAGCCTTACATTGGTACAAACGCTTGAAAGCTTTTCAATCATTGTTTTTTCTGCCTCGGAAGTAAGGTGACCCTCACCCTCAAGGAAGAAATAATAGTTCCATATAACGTCCTTTGAAGGTCTACTCTTAAGCGCCTTAAGGTTGTAGCCGCATTCACCGAAAACGGATACCGCCTTACCGAGAGAGCCCGCCTCATCACGAACGGTAAATAGCACTATAAAGTTGTTAAGGTCGGGGGTATTATCACGAGGAATCCTTGAGAACACCGCAAAACGGGTTGTATTTGCACTATCCTTATTAATTTTGCGGTCAACAAGCTTCAAGCCGTATTCGTTGCCTGCCTCAAGACTGCAGATAACACCAAGGGTATCATCCTGCTTCTGAGCTACAATTGAAGCCGCAACGGCAGTATTAACGGTCTCTTCGGTGGCATAGCCCTTTTCCTCAATGAAATCGGCACACTGACCTAACGCCTGAGGATGGCTAAGAACCTTTTTAATGCTCCTGCTATCGGAATTCTGAGTACCGAACAAATGCTGTTCTATGCCCATATCATAAACACCGTTTATGTAAAGTGTGCCGAAATAGGTTAAATCCATAACTCTTGCAACGTCACCCTCGAAGCTGTTTTCAATGGGTAACACCGCAACGTCGCACTCACCCTTTTCAACCGCTTTGTATGCGGATTTGAAATCAGGATACGAGGTAGGTACACTGTCGGGAAAAATACGCTTAACCGCTATTTCGGCAAAGGCTCCCTTAACGCCCGAAAATGCCACACGGGTTCCGTCTATTATTTTGTGCTGATAGTCCTTAGAAAGCTTCATTGTATTTTTAAGGAAGCTTACGTAATATGAGCGGATTTCGTCACTTTCGACAAGGGCGCTGTTAGCTTCAATAAGTTGATTTTCCCTTACCATATCCTCAACGGGTATTCCGTTGACCTTCTTGTATTCGGCAACGTGAACCGCCGCCTTCATTCGTTCCTCGAAAAGTTTTGCAATTTCTTTATCAATTTTACTGATAGTATCCCTTGCCTCTCGGAATTTTTTATCGTAATCAGTCATTGTTGTAATCCTCGTAAAGTTTCTTAAACGCATCAAGTGAACGCTTAATTAAATCTGTATCTACACAATAAGCAACCCTTACAAAGCCGGGACAACCGAAGCTGTCACTGGGAACAAGAAGAAGCTCGAATTTTTTTGCTCTTTCGTAGAATTTGTATGCATCCTCATCAAGTGATTTTACAAACATATAAAATGCACCGTCGGGCTTGATAACCGTATAGCCGATATCCGTAAGACCATCATAGAGGATTTTTCTGTTTTCTTCGTATACGGATACGTCGGCGGTGTCGTTAAGGCACTCGGCAATTGTGTACTGCATAAGGCTCGGTGCACAAACGTAACCTAATGCACGACCTGAACCGCATATAGCCGCAAAAGCATCTGCACAATCCTTCATTGTGGGTGATACGAATATATAACCTATTCGTTCACCGGGTAATGAAAGGGCTTTTGAATATGAATAGCACACGAAGGAGTTATCATAATAAGCGGGAATATATGCAACCTTTTCGCCTGTGAAAACAAGCTCTCTGTAAGGTTCATCGGCAATAAGGAAAATCGCTTTACCGTATTCTGCCTGCTTTTTATTAAGTAATTCTGCTAACTTAATAATATCCTTTTCAGGAACAATAACACCCGAGGGATTGTTGGGTGAATTTATGATAATTGCCTTAGTATTGGGGTTAATGCTTTTCTCTAAAAGTTCAAAGTCAATCTGCAAATCGTCGTTTTTACAGCTAACGGGAACAAACTTAGCGCCCGACTGCTCAACAAACACCCTGTACTCAGGGAAGAAGGGAGCAAAAGCGATTACCTCGTCCCCCTCCTCTGCAATAGCGTTAAGTGTAATTGTAAGAGAAGCGGCGGCACCGCAGGTCATATAAATAAGGTTAGCGTTTGCTTCAACCTGAAATTTATTTTTGATATTTTCGGCAATAGCGGTTCTGACGTTCATATCACCTGCACCCGAGGTGTAGCCGTGAAGTGCCTCTGCAGGAGTTTCGGCAATGAGTCTGTTCATAACGTCCGTTACCTTTTGGGGTGCAGGAACACTGGGATTGCCAAGGCTGAAATCAAATACGTTTTCGGCACCGATTTCGCTCTTACGAACTCTGCCGTATTCAAAGATTTCACGGATTACCGAGCTTTTTTTACCTAATTCTAACATTTTGGATGATAACATAATTTTTAACTCCTATACATTAAATAAAAAATCCGCAAACCGATATACTTTTTAAAGCATAGCAGAATGCGGACTGGCTATATACAATTCGTTGCAATTACTTGCATCTACGAGAAGCACACAGACAATCCATAGTATAATAATAAAATCGTTCACTATAGCTATAAAACATCTGTTTCACCTCTCAAATCAAGATAGGCACATTTTACTCCTATGGTTTTTATTTGTCAAGTGAAAAAGCATAATTTTTAAATAATTATACATATTTTATTTTTCCGCTTTTTCAACAATTTCTGCAAAGCCGTAAATAACGGCAGAAAGGAATCTTGCAAGTACAATAAGTATAATAAGGCAGGTAATAATGGGAAGCACCAAAAGTGCAATAAGCTCGAAGCCAACGTATACGCCCAACACAACCGTGCCGATACCTACTAACGTAAGAGCAAGGAAGATATTAATAACAAAAATCAAAATTGAAAAACGCTTTAAGGACGCAGAACAATTTCTGAAAAATTTGATTCCGTTATCTTTTTTTGTTTCCTCTGCGGGAATTTCATTAACTGTTTCTTTAATATTTTCGCTCATATTTAATCTCCTTAATTAATACCAACCGTCATTAATGTTACCCGTAAGAACTTCAATACCATCCCTACCGGGAGCGGTTGTTGTAGTATTAAGGGGCTTGTTTTGTTTAGTTGTGGTTGTTGAACCATCTGAAGACGAATTGTTTTTATCTGCTTTGGTAGTTTTTTCAGCAGGTGTTGAGGTGGTCTTTGCAGGCTTTGTAACAGTACCTATAGCGTTCTGCTGAGCAGCCTCGGTAACCTCGGGAGGAATAGTATCATCCTCGTTGTCATAAACTTCCTTTAAGGTAAGCTGACCGTTAGCCCAAACGTAAGCAACAATTTTAACCTCGCCGCTTGCTGTGTTGGTGGAATAAATAACCTGATTGTCGGAATCAACAGAAATATTTGTTAAGCCTGAAAGTGATACCGAGAAATCAAACTTCTTGGTTGTAGCATTGAAAAGCCAACAATAGTAGTAAATAGTTTCACCGTTTACGGAAACCGCAATATAAAAGTCGGGCTGACCGTCAAAGTTCATATCCTTAAACTCGGCGTGGGACTGTGCATAGGCTAAGTCGAAGGGATAACCTGCATTTGTGGGATAATTTAAGGTCTGATATTCCTCGCCGTTGTTTTTAATCACGGTACTTTCCGCACCAACCTCGGCATTAAACACGAACTCGCCGTTGGTTACGGAAACAACGTTGCTTTCGTTGGCATCGGTGGGGTCATTTTTTTCACCCTTACCGCAGGAAACAAACACAGTAAGAACAAGTGAAACACAAATAATGAGTGAACATAATGCAAATATCTTTTTCATAAAATCCTCCGCAATTAAAAACTGACACCGGCATCGCGTAATGCGGCTTCGAGTGCCTGAAGGTCTTTTTTATAGACAAAGCCACTCATACCATAATCGGTGGCGCCCTTAATATTCTCGGGCATATCGTCGATAAAAAAGCACTCCTCTGCTTTGAGTGAAAATTTATTGCAAAAAGCTTCGTAAATCTCGGGCTGAGGTTTAAGAAGTTTGTACAAACAGGAAACAAACATACCGTCCATTAATGATATAGCAGGTATATCGAGATATCTGTCAAAAAATCTTGGGGTAGCGTTTGAAAGAAGGTAAACTTTATAACCCGCAGACTTAAGACGCCTGATAAAATCCTCCATATAAGGGAACGGTGGCATATAGTCGTAGAAATCCGAAAGCATTTCGGTTATAAGCTCACGTGTTTCGGGCGGCAGTTTAGGTAAAACCTCCGCCGTGTAGTCATCAGTACGCCTTAAACCTGCATCGAATTCACGCCAGACGGGGTTTTTAAAAACTAACTGATTGAGAATATCGTGATGCTCGGGTGCAAAGCACTCATTCATGGTACGCTCGAAGTTAAAGTCTATTAAAACTCCGCCCATATCAAAAACAATATTTTTAATCAAAATACATCAATCCTATTTTAATATGATTTTATTATAACATTTATAAAAAATTTTTCAACAATTATGAAAAAAATTTAAAAATTTACTTTTATTTTCTAATAAATGTGTTATACTAAAATCTCAAATAACAATCGGGGGTATACAAATGAAAGTTATTATTTTAAAAACGGCAGAAGAAATCGGTGTTGAAGCGGCAAAAATCTTTACTGACGAAGTAAAAAACAACCCTTCATGCGTACTTGGTCTTGCAACAGGTGCAACACCCATTCCCACCTATAAAAACATACAGAAAACCTTTAACGAGGGCGGTATTTCCTTCAAGGACGTTAAAACCTACAACCTCGATGAATACTGTGATTTACCCAAAAACGACAAAAACAGCTACTACACATTTATGCACGAGCAGTTGTTCAACGGTCTTGACATTCTTGAAGAAAACGTTCACTTCCTTGACGGTAACGCAACAGACTGCGAAGCAGAATGCAAGAGATATGACGACGAAATCAACAATGCAGGCGGTATTGATATCCAGCTTCTCGGCATTGGCAATAACGCTCACATTGGCTTTAACGAGCCTGCAGATGAATTTACAATAGGTTCCTTCAAGGTTAAGCTCACTGACAGCACAATTGAAGCTAACAAAATCTATTTCGACGAAAATGCAATGCCCCGCTATGCTTTAACAATGGGCATCAAGCAGATTATGTCTGCAAAGAAGATTGTTCTTATTGCAACAGGCCCCAAAAAGGCAGAGGCTATTCGTAATATGATTGAAGGCCCCGTTACCGCTCAGGTTCCTGCATCAATTTTACAGGAGCATAACGACGTAGTTATCTTCCTCGATGAAGAGGCTGCATCACTTCTCAAAAAATAATTTAACGTATAAAAAAACTGCACGAGAAAAACTCGTGCAGTTTTTTTGTGTTTTATGTAATTATCAAAGCGTATGATACATTACCCTGATTACTATAGACCTCAAATCTTATAAAGGCGTCGTTTATTGCTCGTGTTAGGTAGTAGCACCCTTCCTGAGCATCGTAATTTTCAGTACTGAAGCAACTCCCGACCTCCACAAAAAACTGCCATAGAATATTTGGTAAAAAAGAATCGGGAAGAGCTTCGGTTTTAAAAGAGTGAATTAACCCCAAATAATTGACCTCACAATTCTGAGGGGTTACTTTATACGAAACACCGTCGAATGCGGTATTGTTTTTTTGAAATCTTATATCAAGAACGCTTCGGGAAAACTGAAGCATCACGTTATACACGTTTTGATTATAGGTTAATTGAACGTCCTTTATATCATTAAAATCAACTTCCACAGATTGATGTTTTTTAAAAGGATTTGCACACGACGTAAAAGCAAGAATGCACAAAACCAAAAAAACACACAATTTTGCAGTTGTTTTAATCGGCAACACCCTTTTCGATTATTGAAAACACCTGCGGCAATGCCTTGGCACAATCCGTAGGCAACAAAGAATATTCTGAATAAGTCTCTTTAAGTACGTCCGACGTCATACCGTGAACAAAGGCACCGAGCACGGCGCTTTTAAATAAATCGCCCTTAAACGCAGGTGTCAGACCACTGATAATACCCGAAAGCAAATCCCCTGCTCCACCCTTAGAAAGACCCGTATTACCGGTTTTATTAATATAGACGTTATCTGCTTCGGAGCTACAGATAACTGTTTCGTGACCCTTCAGAAGAAGGTTAACCTTGTATTCTTTACAAAAATCAACGGCGGTTTTAAGTCGGTCTTTTTCGATTTCCTCTATGCTTTTGCCCGTTAGACGAGCCATTTCACCGGGATGTGGTGTAAGAAGAATCGGTGCTTTTGCCTTCTTTAAATAATCGGGGCAAAGTGACAGGCAGTTAAGAGCATCTGCATCTAAAATCAAGGGCTTTGAGCAATGCTCAATAAGAGAAGTGGTAATAAGACTCGGCGCAAACCCTGTACCGATTCCGCAACCAACCATAACCACGTCCGCCTTTTCGGCGGCGTCAAGAACCGTAGGTAAGGCAGTGTAGTCTATAAATCCCCTGTCATCCGTAGGCAATGGAAGAAAGAGATTTTCTGTGAGCCTTGCGGTAAGCGAATTATAAAGCACGTCGGGAAAAGCCAGTGTAACAAGCCCTGCACCGCAACGAAGAGCGCCCTCTGTTGCAAGTGCACAACACCCGACCATATTTTTGCTACCGCATATCAGAAGCACCTTACCAAAGGTACCCTTATTGCCGTTTAAATCCCTTTTAGGAAGCATAGCATTAGCCGTATTTAAATCCAATGATTTATAAACCATAAAATCACCCCTGTGCTTTATGATTATATTACCTCAGATATTTTGTGTCAAGCAACAAGAACGTCGTCAAGCTTTGAAGCCTTGTTAATGCTCTTGAGCATTTCGGCATATTCCTCGTTATACTGTGCAGTACGTAAATTCTCAACCTTAAGGTCTGCTTTATTATTCTTCTTTTCCTGAACAGTTAAATAAATTGCCTTGAAAAAAGCCTTAACGTATTTTTTAACCTTACGCTCAAATTTTATTAAATCCTTTTCTCTGAAAATTGTGTAAGCGCCAACGAGAATGAGTGTTAACATAAAAACTATCTGTAATGAAGCGAATGTTGTCATAATATAACCTCCGAACAAATAACGAACATTTGTTTTTGTGATTTCATTATATCACCTTTTTCGCCAAAGTCAACACAAATGTTTCGTTTATTTTTGTTTTTTAGTCCTTTTTTCGGTACTTTATAAGTATTTTTTGTATTTTTTTGAGTTTTTTGTTCGTTTTTCTTAGACAAACAATAAACATTCAAACCACTTTTTCAAGCAAAAACCGAACATATCTTCTTATAAACCGAACAAAAAATTTCTCAAGTTTTTTTGATTTAGGTATTTATCTTTTACTATTAATATTGTATAATATGAAGGATAATACGCAAATATGACATTGCAGAGGTACTAATATGTTTGTTGATAAAGCAAAAATACGAATTATAGCAGGTAACGGCGGTAACGGTGCCGTTGCCTTCCACAGAGAAAAATACATCAATGCCGGTGGTCCCGACGGCGGTGACGGCGGCAGAGGCGGTAATGTTGTTTTTCAGGTTGATGATAACCTTTCTACCCTTTCCGACTTCCGATACAAAAGAAAATACAAGGCTCAGAGCGGTGAAAACGGCAGGGGCTCACATTGTAACGGCAGAAAGGGTGAAGACCTTATAATCAAGGTTCCCCGCGGTACTGTTATTAAAGAGGTTGAAACGGGCTTCGTTATGGCGGATATGAGCATTGAGGAAACCTTTATTGCCGCAAAGGGCGGTAAAGGCGGTTGGGGTAACTCCCACTTCAAGACCTCCACAAGGCAGACTCCCCGCTTTGCAAAGGACGGCGCTCCCGGTGAGGATTGGGAGGTTACTCTTGAATTAAAAATGCTTGCGGACGTAGGCTTAATCGGTTTCCCCAACGTTGGTAAATCAACCCTTATATCCATTGTCAGTGAGGCTAAGCCCATTATTGCAGACTATCATTTCACCACCCTTATTCCCGTTCCCGGTGTTGTAAGAATGGGTCCCGAAAGCAGCTTTGTTATGGCTGATATTCCCGGTATTATTGAGGGTGCAAGTGACGGCGTAGGTCTTGGTCACGAGTTTTTAAGACATATTGAGCGTTGTCGTTTGCTTGTTCACGTTGTTGACGTTGCAGGTAGCGAGGGCAGAGACCCCACCCAGGACTTTGAAGCAATTAACGACGAGCTTAAAAAGTATAATGAGGAGCTTATAAATTATCCTCAGATTGTAGCAGGTAATAAAATTGACCTTGCTACGGACGAGCAAAGAGAAGCCTTCAAGGAATATATACGCTCAAAGGGGCTTCAATATTACGAAATCATCGCACCCATTGCAGAGGGCACTCAGGAGCTTATTAATGCGGTTGCGGCTGAGCTTCAGAAGCTTCCGCCCGTAAGAATTTATGAAAAGCAGGAAATTACACCCAAGGAGATTTTCCGCAGTGCAAAGCAGGATTATAAAATCCGTGTTGAGGGTGACGTATTTATCGTTGAGGCTGAATGGCTCGGCAAAATTCTTATGAAAACCGACCTTAACGACTATGAATCCTTGCAATATTTCCAGAACGTTCTGCAGACAAGCGGTATAATCAGAGCCCTTGTTGACAAAGGCATCACCGAGGGTGATACCGTAAGTATTTACGACTTGGAGTTTGACTATGTTCCCTGATGAAGCAAACATTTTAAATGGCATCTGTGAACCCTTAAGCGAAAAAGAGGCTCGAATGTACAGTCCCCTCACCCTTGCTTTCTTGGGCGATGCAGTATACAGCTTACTTGTACGAAATATGCTTGCACTTTCTGCTAACAAGCCCACGGGTAAGCTTCATAAGGAGTCAATCGCATACGTTAATGCGGCGTTTCAGGCTCAGGCGGTGAAGGAGCTTCTTCCACACCTGACTGAAAACGAGGAATATATTTTCAAGCGTGGCAGAAACGCCCACAGTGCTCACTCACCTAAAAATCAGAGTGATGCGGACTACCGCTACGCCACAGGACTTGAAACCCTTTACGGATACCTGTACCTGTGCGGTGAGACCCAAAGAATAAAAGAAATTTTCAACCTGAGCACACACAAGGTTTACGTTGAAAATCAGAATAGCAAATAAGAGATATTTACTGAAAGGAAACTCAAAATGTCCCTTGTAAAAAAAGAAGATATACGAAATTTTTCAATTATAGCCCATATTGACCACGGTAAGTCCACCCTTGCGGACAGATTGCTTGAAATCACAAACTCTGTTTCAAAGCGTGATATGGAGGCTCAAATTCTTGATGATATGGACCTTGAAAAGGAAAGAGGTATAACCATCAAGGCTCACGCCGTAAAGCTTGATTATACGGCTAACGACGGCAAGACATACAGGCTTAATCTTATTGACACCCCCGGTCACGTTGACTTTAACTACGAGGTTTCACGTTCACTTGCCGCCTGTGAGGGTGCAATACTTATCATTGACGCTTCACAGGGTATTGAGGCACAGACACTTGGTAACACATACCTTGCACTTGACCATAACTTAGAGCTTGTGCCCGTTATCAATAAAATAGACCTTCCCTCTGCCGATCCCGACAGAGTAGCAAACGAGGTTGAAGAAATAATCGGTCTCCCCTGCGATACCGCACCCCGTGTTTCTGCTAAAACAGGTCAGAACGTTCAGGAGGTGCTTGAGCAGATTGTTGAGCTTGTACCCCCACCCGAGGGCGACGACGACGCACCCTTACGTGCATTGATTTTTGACTCAGTTTACGACAACTACAAGGGTGTTATTGTTTACGTACGTATTGTTGACGGCACAATCAAGCCCGGTGACACTATGAAGATGATGGCAACAGGTGCCGAGTTCACGGTAGTTGAAACAGGTACTATGAAGGCTACGGGTCTTCAGCCTACCAATAAGCTTTGCTCAGGTGAGGTTGGTTATATTACCGCTTCCATTAAAACAGTACGTGATGCGGTTGTGGGTGATACTGTTACACTTTCAACCCGACCTGCTACAGAGCCCCTGCCCGGCTACAGAAAAGCCACACCCATGGTTTATTGCGGTATTTACCCTGCCGACGGTGCGGACTACGAAAATCTGCACGAAGCTCTTGAAAAGCTACAGTTAAACGACGCTTCCCTTTCTTACGAACCCGAAACCTCGGGTGCTCTCGGCTTCGGCTTCCGTTGTGGCTTCCTTGGTCTTTTGCACCTTGAAATTATTCAGGAAAGACTTGAAAGAGAATATAATCTTGACCTTGTAACAACCGTTCCGAGCGTTGTTTACAAAATACATCTTACAAGCGGTGAGGTTGTGGAGATTGACAACCCCACTCACTACCCCGACCCTGCACTTATTGATTTCAGCGAGGAGCCCGTTGCGGATGCTCACATTTATGCTCCGCAGGAATACGTTGGCTCAGTTATGGAGCTTTGTCAGGAGCGTCGCGGTACGTTTAAGAATATGGACTATATCTCGGGTGACCGTGTTGAAATCAAATACGATTTACCCCTTAACGAGATTATCTACGACTTCTTTGATGCACTTAAATCAAGAACACGCGGTTACGCTTCCCTTGACTACGAAATATCCGAATACAAGCGTTCAAACCTTGTTAAGCTTGACGTGCTTCTTAACGGTGATATAGTTGACGCCCTTTCGTTCATCGTTCACACCGACAAGGCATACGGCAGAGCAAGAAAGATTGCCGAGAAGTTAAAGGACAATATCCCCAGACAGATGTTTGAAATACCCATTCAGATTGCCATCGGTGGCAAGGTTATTGCAAGAGAAACAGTTAAGGCTATGCGAAAGGACGTTCTTGCAAAATGCTACGGCGGTGACATCACACGTAAGAAGAAGCTTCTTGAAAAGCAGAAGGAAGGTAAAAAGCGTATGCGCTCCTTCGGTTCTGTTGAGGTTCCACAGGAAGCCTTTATGGCAATCCTTAAGCTTGACGAGGATTGATAATTTAATTTCGAAGGATGATTCTTTTGAAAAACAATTTTTTTGACGTTTATTATCATAACCAAAATGCTCACCGTTTCTGTTACAGAAGCGGTGATATGGTATATGAGGAAGCTTTTTTAAACGGTGCTTTTATAACTCAAGGCTGGAACAGTGCAGGATATCCCCTTGACGTTCTATGCGGCTTCCCCTCTTACATAAACCACAAAAGGTATGCAGAGCCCTTTGCCTTCAACCTTGAAATTGATGGTGAAAGCCTTGACTTTGGTTTAGATTTTGTTGACTACTCAATCAATAAAACCGAAGAAAACCAAGAGTGCGTTATTACGTTAAAAAGCACTAAAAAGCCCGTTACCTTAAGAGTTCACACCTTAATTGACGGCACACAAATGCTTTCACGTTGGCTTGAGGTTGAAAACACCTCCGAGAGCCCCTTAAAGGTCAGTCGTCTTTCAGTTTTAAGCGGCGCAATTGAATCCCTTGACGATGATGCTCTTGAAAATGCACAAAGCGTTAACGACGTTTACTCAATAGGCTATTTTGAAAATGACGCTTGGGGCAACGAGGGTCAGTTCAAATGGAGTGCCCTTATTCCCGACATCAAAATAATTGATGGTCGTTTCGGCAGGGACAGATTCAGACATCCGCTTTTGTTTATAAGAAACAACCTTACGGGTAATCTTTGGTTTTCCCAGATTGGCTTCAGCGGTGGCTACAGATACACCCTTGATTATAATGCACGTCCCGACAGATGCTCTTCACACCTGTCATTTAAGGCCGAAATCACAGGGCATAACCCTATTTACGTTATACCACCCAAGGGTAAATTTACCACGCCCGTCGTATATATGGGACTTGTTCAGGGAAGCCTTGATGATGCAATAAACGAGATGCATTCACACATCAGAAAATCCGTTTTCGTACTCCCCGAGGCACAAGGTGACGAGCACCTTATAAACTGCGGTATGGGTGCAGAGCACACTATGAACATTGCGGACAGCAAGGCATTTATTGACCAATTCGCCCTTATGGGTGGTGAAATATTCACAATAGATGCAGGCTGGCAATGCCCACCCGATGAACAAACCGAGTGGGGCAGATATAACGGCTCGAATCTACCTAACCCCGACCGTTACCCTAACGGTATAAAGGAGTTGCGTGATTATGCACACAGTAAGGGTATGAAATTCGGCTTATGGGTTGATATTGAAAACCTCGGTGAAGACTCTGACGTATACTGTGAACACCCTGAATGGCGTAGTATTAATGCCTTTGGTGAAAGAAGCGGAAAATTCCTTGATATGTCAAACCCCGAAGCAAGTAAGTGGGCTGAAAAGGAGCTTTCAAGAATTATTGAAGAATACGGGCTTGACCTTTTAAGGGTTGACCATAATATTGATTTTACCGACTATTTCGGTATCAGAGACACGGGCTACGGCATAGATGAGTGCATTTGCATTAAGCACAACGAAGCAGTTTATAAAATGTACGAAAATCTTAAAAAGCGTTTCCCCCACGTAATATTCGAAAATTGTGCAGGTGGCGGCGGAAGAACCGACCTTGGTATGATGAAGAGCTTTAACCACACGTGGGTTTCAGATTGGCAAAAAATGCCACGCTCAATTGCCATAACAAATGGTATGACAATGGCGTTACCCCCTGAAAAGGTTGACAGACTTTTTGCGGGAATGGGTTGCCACACCATGGGCTCCTTAGATGCACACCTAAGGAATACTATGCTCGGTCATATTTCACTTAACGTAATATCCCCTGCCAATGCCCCCATAAATGAAAAAGCAATTAAATTCATCAGGCACTCGACGGATATTTATAAAAGCTTTATAAGACCGTTGCTCAGTGAATCCAAAATCTACCATCACACACCTGATTTACATCAGGAGGACTGTTCCGTTCTTGAGATATCCGCACCTGATAACACCAAGGGTGCAATAACGGTAATAAATCTTTTCGGTACCAATGAAAAAAATATTACGGTAAAGCCAAAGGGCATTGACGTTTCAAAAGAGTATAAAGTCACCTTGGATAACGACGGCTACACATACGTCATTTCAGGCGAAAAACTCAGGCGTAACGGAATTGCGGTTGATATCAAATCATCGCTTTCCTCGGAGCTTATTTTATATGAAACAATAAAATAAAAATTGAGAGTCGGACTTCAAAAATCCGACTCTCTTTTTTTATAAAACACTTTCGATTACAGACTTTAATTCGTCCGTTCCCTCGCCTTTTTCAGAGGAGAAGGGAATTATGGTCAAGTTATCACCAAACTCCGCCAACTCTTCTCTGAGGGCGTTTTTACGCTCGTTATACTGTGTTTTGTTAAGCTTATCACTCTTAGTAGCCGCCACAATAAAGGGAAGACCCGCATCCTGAAGAAAACGCATCATAACGTAATCATCCTCGGAGGGCTTGTGGCGCATATCAACCAACTGAACAACAAGCTTTATGTTACGGGGACTTTGAAAATAGCCCTCCATCATTTCTGCCCAACGACGTTTTTCGCCCTTAGCAACCTTAGCGTATCCGTAACCGGGAAGGTCAACAATACGCACGTCCTCAACCTTAAAGAAGTTGATTGTGATTGTTTTACCCGGCATAGAAGAAACTCTTGCAAGATTTTTTCTGTTGAAAAGTCGGTTAAGCATTGATGATTTACCAACGTTTGAGCGTCCTGCAAAAACTATTTCAGGTAAATCGGATGCAGGAATTTGTTTTAAAGTGCCGAAGGCGGCTTCAAACTGAACCTTGTTATAATTCATATTAAACCTCTCTGCAATACACACCTGTGGATTTTTTATCGGTTTTGGTATTCTTAATGGGGGTTGATTTTTTAGTTACCGCAGTATCCTTACAAGAAATTTTACGCTCCGCCAAGGCAACGCTCAAAACCTCATCAAGGTTACTTACGGGAATAAACTCAACTTCCTTTTTCACACTCTCGTTAACCTTGTCTAAATCCGCTTTGTTTTCCTCGGGAATAAGGACGGTTTTCATACCGTTTTTGAATGCGGCGGTTGATTTTTCACGAAGACCGCCAATGGCAAGAACCTTACCCCTCAAGGTAATCTCGCCCGTCATAGCAACACTTTTGTTAACGGCTCTGCCCGTCAAGGCTGATACAAGCGCCGTTGTCATTGTAACACCTGCAGATGGCCCGTCCTTGGGTACTGCACCCTCGGGAACGTGAATGTGGATATCCTTGGTTTTGTAAAAATCCTTATCAATTCCAAGAGCCTCTGCCCTGCTTCTGATATATGTAATAGCCGCCTTTGCGGACTCCTTCATAACGTCACCGAGTGAGCCTGTAAGTTCAAGCTTACCGCTACCATCAAGAACTGCAACCTCAATCTGCATCATTTCACCGCCGACTGCAGTCCATGCAAGTCCGTTTGCGGCACCCACCATATCGTCAAAATCAAGCTTTGTGGTTTTGTAGCGTGGTGCACCTAAATATTCCTCCAAGGATGCAGGGTCAATGGTTATTTTACCCTCGAAGCCCTCGGCGAATTTAACGGCAGCCTTACGGATTATTTTGGTAATTGTTCTGTCAAGAGTACGGACGCCCGCCTCCTTGGTGTAATCGGAAATCAACGTTCTTAATGCACCGTCGGTAAATCTAATCATAGAGCTTTTCATACCGAAATTTTTAACCTGCTTAGGTACAAGGTGCTTTTTAGCAATGCTGAATTTATCCTCGGCGGTATAGCTATACAATTCGATTACTTCCATTCGGTCATAAAGAGGACCGGGAATCTGAGAAGCATCGTTTGCGGTGGTTATAAAGAGCACCTTGCTAAGGTCGAAGGGAACCTCAACGTAGTGGTCTGTAAAGGTGTTATTCTGCTCACCGTCAAGAACCTCAAGCAAGGCAGAAGACGGGTCACCCTTATAATCGCTTCCCAATTTATCAATTTCGTCAAGGAGAATCAAGGGATTCTGAGTTTCCGCCTGTTCAATAGCCGTAATGATTCTACCGGGCATTGAGCCGATATAGGTCTTTCTGTGACCACGGATTTCAGCCTCATCACGAACACCGCCAAGGGAAATACGAACGTATTTTCTGCCGAGAGCCTTTGCAAGGGACTTGGCAATGGAGGTTTTACCAACACCGGGAGGACCCACAAGGCATAAAATCTGAGCATTGGCATCGGGTGCGAGTTTTTTAACCGCAATAAGTTCAATAACTCTTTCCTTAACGTCCTGAAGACCGTAATGCTCCTTATCAAGGATTTTACGTGCCGCCGCAACGTCAAGGGAATCCTCGGTGAAAACGCCGAAGGGTAAGCTTGTTACTCTTTCAAGATACGTACGTGTTACGTTGGATTCAGGGCTACCGGGCGAGGTTTTTATAAGTCTGTCGCATTCCTCGAAAAGCTTCTTTTTAGACTTTTCATCAATGGGTAACGCGGATATTTTTTCACGGTACTTATTAGCCTCTGCTACGGGTGAATCGTCATCACCAAGCTCCTTGGAGATAACCTTCATTTCCTCACGAAGATAGTATTCTCTTTGATTTTTATCCATTCTTTCCTGAACCTTGTCGGAAATTTCAAGCTCGAGCTTAAGAATCTCGGTCTCCTTGGATAAAATATTACAGAGCATTTCTGCCCTTTTCATTACGTCAAGCTCATCAAGAAGTCTTTGCTTGTCCTGAACCTCAAAATGAAAATGACCTGCAATATCATCAGTTACGTCGGCAATGTTTTCTTCCTCAAGAATTGCAAGGAAGATTTCGGGTGCAATACGGGGACTTACTGAAATATACTCGTCAAACCTTGATTTAAGTGTTCTCAAAGTGGCAACGGTAAGAGGATTTTCGTTATCGGGATAAATCTCGGGAAGTCTTTGAATAACTGCACGAAGAGAAATACGCTCTCTTGTAACCTCTTTAACACACGCTCTGTAAAGACCCTCAACAACAATTTCAAAATTATTACTGTCGGCAGAGCCCGAAATCTGCTTGATTTCGGCAACAACACCCACTGCACTTAATTCTGAAAACTTGGGGTCTTCGACCATGGCGTCCTTTTGCGAAACGAGAAAAATCTTTCTGCTCTCGGTCTCGATTGCGGCTCTTATTGCTCGTACTGATTTTAATCTGCCCACCTCAAAGCTCATGGTCTGCTCAGGGAAAATAACAAGGTTTCTGAGAGCAAGCACCGGCAAGGTTTCGGGCTGATAGATTTTTTCTGACATAATAACTCCTGTAAATTTAGGATAATTTAACACAGGGTGACGTACCCAAAAGATAAATCACCCTGAAAGTAGTTCGATTTTACACCATTTAATTGGTTTCTTTAGGCTTTTTAACGTAGACGGGGTCTGCCTTACCGTCCACCACGTCGGCAGTAATTTTAACACCTGCAACCGTGGGGTCAGAGGGAACGCTGTACATAACGGGAATAAGAATTCCTTCCATAATGGAGCGAAGACCACGGGCACCTGTTTCCCTTTCAATAGTAAGCTCAGCCACGCGCTTAATGGCATCATCGGTAAAGCTAAGCTCAACCTTATCCATTTTAAGAAGGCTTGTATACTGCTTCAAAAGTGCGTTCTTGGGCTGGGTAATAATATTAACAAGACCGTCAACGTCAAGGTTTTCAAGGCTTGTAATAACGGGAATACGACCTACAAGCTCGGGAATAAGACCAAACTTAACCAAATCCTGCGGAATAACCTTGGCGTACATATCCATTGATTTAAGCTCACTCTTTGAGTGAAGCTCACCGCCGAAGCCTAAAACGGTTTTGCCGAGTCTGTCTTCAACAAGCTTTTCAATTCCTGCAAAGGCACCGCCACAGATAAACAGGATTTTGGAAGTGTCAATCTGTATAAATTCCTGTTGAGGATGCTTTCTGCCACCCTGAGGAGGTACGTTAGCAACAGTACCCTCAATAATCTTAAGAAGCGCCTGCTGTACACCCTCACCGCTTACGTCACGGGTAATGGAGGTATTCTCGGATTTTCTGCCGATTTTGTCGATTTCGTCAACATAAATTATGCCGTGCTCTGCCTTTTCAACGTCAAAATCCGCCGCCTGAATAAGACGAAGCAGGATATTTTCAACGTCCTCACCAACGTAGCCTGCCTCGGTCAAGGTTGTGGCATCCGCTATAGCGAAAGGAACGTCAAGAATTTTGGCAAGAGTTGAAGCAAGTAAGGTTTTACCCACACCTGTGGGACCTAACATAAGCACGTTACTCTTATTTATCTCAACATCATCGGGTGAATCACAATATATTCTTTTGTAATGGTTGTAAACTGCCACGCTAAGAACCTGTTTTGCCGCATCCTGACCAATAACGTATTCGTCAAGTGCTTTTTTGATTTCAACAGGCTTGGGAAGTTTTTTGGAGGGCTTGGGTGTTGCCTTCTTCTGCTTTGAGGGTACGCTTTCAACGATTTCAACGCACATATCAACACAGACGTCACAAATGTACACACCGGGACCGGATATCATTCGTTCAACCTGGTCGGCAGTTCTGCCACAGAAGGAGCACCTGACCTTTTTATCTTTTAAATCTTCTCGTGCCAAAAAAGTTCACCCTTATCTCTTTTCGATAATTTTGTCTGCAATGCCGTAAGCCACGGCTTCCTCTGCAGTAAGCCAATTATCACGCTCGGTATCTGCAAAGATTTCTTCAACGCTCTTGCCTGTGTTTTCAGCAAGAATTTTATTCAAGCGGTCTTTGGTTCTCTTGATGTGGTCTGCGGCAATAAGAATTTCTGTTGCCTGACCCTTTGCACCACCAAGGGGCTGATGAATCATAACCTCTGCATTGGGAAGAATGTAACGCTTACCCTTAGCACCTGATGAGAAAAGGAATGCACCCATTGATGCCGCCATACCCATACAGATTGTTGAAACGTCACATTTGATGTACTGCATAGTATCATAAATAGCAAGACCTGCGGTAACGCTACCACCGGGACTGTTGATATAGAAATTAATATCCTTCTCAGGGTCCTGACCTTCAAGATAAAGCATCTGTGCTACGATAATGCTTGCAGTAGCATCGTTTACCTCATCGGAAAGAACAATGATTCTGTCATTGAGAAGTCTTGAAAAAATGTCGTAAGAGCGTTCACCACGATTGGTCTGCTCAATAACGTAAGGAACAAGTGCCATAACGTTAACCTCCTAACAATAGTAACAGGATGATTATTGGAGTGTTTTTATAATTTTAAACACTTCATAAAAATATACATATACCGCCGCAGTTATTACTGTGGCGGCATATTTTTAATTATTCAGCGTCCGCTGCCTTTTCAGCAGTTTTCTTTGCTGTGGTCTTTTTGGTTGTTGTTTTCTTTGCGGGAGCCTTTTTTGCCGCCGGCTTTTCTTCCGCAGCAGCGTCGTCTGCCTTAGGAGCAGCTTTTTTCTTTGCACCTGCAACTGCAGTATCCTTTACGATATCCATTGCTTTTCTGCAAGCAAGGTCAGCCTTAACGTCATCAGCAGAAATGAGAGTTTTGATTTTATCAACGGGCATACCGTAAGCATCTGCATAAGTCTTAAGCTCTGTATCAACGTCTTCATCAGAGATTTCGATGTTTTCAAGAGCTGCAACCTTTTCAAGAGCAAGACGGAGCTTAACCTGCTTCTCTGCACCGTCCTTGTAGCTATCACGAAGAGCAGCAACGTCCATACCGAGGTACTGAAGGTACATATCAAGCTGAAGACCCTGTGAACGGAGTCTGTATTCGAACTCGTTAATCTGATTGTCGATTTCTTTTTCAATCATTACTGCAGGGATTTCTGCAACAAGGTTGTCAACAAGAGTATCCATAACTGCATTTTCAAATGCACGGTCAGCAGCAGCTTCTTTTCTTGCTTTGATTTCTTCTTCAAGGTGCTTTTCGTAATCTGCAACGGTGTCAAATTCGCTTACATCCTTAACGAACTCATCGTCGTATTTGGGAAGCTCCTTCTTCATAATCTTGTGAAGCTTGATTTTGAAAACAACTGCTTTACCTGCAAGCTCCTCTGAGCCGTAATCCTCGGGGAAGGTTACGTCGATATCGAACTCTTCGTCAACCTTGTGACCGATAACCTGCTCCTCAAAGCCGGGAATGAAGCTACCTGAACCAAGCTCAAGGTCATAGCCTTCGCCTTTGCCGCCGTCGAATGCTACGCCGTCAAGGAAGCCTTCGAAGTCGATAGTCGCAATGTCGCCCTTTTTAGCAGCCTTGCCTTCAACAGCAACAAGCTTAGCATCCTTTTCAAGAGCCTTTTCAACTTCTTCTTTGATTTCAGCCTTCTTAACTGTAACCTTTTCTTTTTCTGCCTTGATGCCCTTGTATGCTTTAAGCTCAACCTCGGGCTTAACAGTTACTTTAAATTTGATTGTGAAGCCGTTTTCACTGATGTCAACGATTTCATCGTCGTGGGGAGCAGCAACAGGCTCAATACCTGCTTCCTTGATTGCTGCTTCGTAAAGAGCACCGTACTCAGCATCGATTGCATCGTACCAGAAGGTTTCTTTACCGTAGTAGGTTTCGATAATGTGCTTGGGAGCCTTACCCTTGCGGAAACCGGGAACGTTGTATTTGCCCCTTGTTTTTGCATAAGCCTTTGAAACTGCTGACTTGAAAGCGTCGCCCTCAAGAGAAACCTCAACTGCATATACGTTTGTTTCGATTTTTTCGCAAGACTTTAAACTCATTTGAATAACATCCTTTCATTTGCGAACATTTAATAAACATATTAACTGCGAAATTATATCATAATAATCCGCGAATTTCCACTATTTTTTAAATAAAATTGAAATATTTGGTAAAATAAACCCGATATTTTTAGTTCGGACGCCGATTTTCGACAAAATACGTCACGGGACAATCAACTTTGGAGTGAATCGAAGGTAATCTGCGGAAGCAAGATTGAACTCAATCCCGTCACTTTCCACCCTTGCGCACCCCGGAGCCACATAGCCGTGAAGATGACCGAAGTAGCATCTTTTAACGGGAAACTCCTTTAAAACGTCAAGAAGCTCGTCGCAACGCTGAACCTCGTTTATGGGCGGATAGTGAAGAAAAGCGATTATCTCACCGCCTAATTGGGAAGCCGCCTTTAACGACGTACGAAGACGACCTGCCTCACGAAGAATGACCTTGTGCACGTCCCCTTCCGAATCGTCATAGAACCAGCCTCGGGTACCTGCAAGGGCGAAGCCCTCAACAGAATAGGCGTTGTTATGAATTATTTTGATTGAATCTAATCCGTTTTCATCAAGGAACCTTGTCATTTTGGACATTGTGTTCCACCAATAATCGTGGTTACCCTTAAGGATATACTTTGTACCATTAAGGGAGTGCAGGAACAGAAAATCCTTTTCGGCCTGTTCAAAGTTCATTGCCCAGGAAATATCACCCGGAATAACAACGCTGTCAGTTTCTTCAACAACGTTGTTCCAGTTAGTAGCAAGGCGTTCCGTATAGTCGGTCCAGCCCTTGAATATATCCATAGGCTTATCAACGGATAATGAGAGATGTGTGTCACCGATTACAAATAAGGACATCGGGAACTCCTTTCTCAGATACCTAACATATTGAATACAACCTCTGCCATATCCTCTTTAGCGGTAACCTGAGTAAATCTAACTTCCTTGCCTTTAAGTGCAGAAAGCTGCTCGGGTGCTTTAAGAGAGGATATTTTTTCAAGGGCATCAACAGTAGCAAACTCATCATCATAATCTGCCGCACCCTCAACTGCAGAAAGAACTGCCTTTGAGAACTTAAAGGGTGAAGCGGTTGAAGCAACAACCACGGGTGTTTTATCCCCTGTTTTTTCGATGTAAGCATCACATACGTTAATTGCAACTGAGGTATGTGTATCTGCAAGATAGTTGTATTTGTTATAGGTTTCGTTGATTGTTTCGGCAGTTGCGGTATCGTCGCAGCAACCTGCAAAGAACATATCGCCGATAAGAGCCTTAACGTCGTCTGAAACGGTGTATTTACCCTCTGATTTAAGCTTGCCGAACCAATCGTTTATTGTTTCGTCGTTTCTGCCGCAGAGGATGTAAAGAAGTCTTTCAAGGTTGCTTGAAATGAGGATATCCATTGAGGGTGAAACGGTTGTGAAGAAGCTACGGTTTCTGTCGTAAACGCCTGTTTCGATAAAATCGGTAAGAACATTATTAGCGTTAGAAGCACAGATAAGCTTATTGATGGGTAAGCCCATCTCCTTAGCAAAATAAGCCGCAAGAATATTGCCGAAGTTACCTGTGGGAACAACCACGTTGATTTTGTCACCGAACTTAACCTCGCCGCTGTTTACCATATCGCAGTATGCGGAAACGTAGTAAACAATCTGAGGAGCAAGTCTGCCCCAGTTAATGGAGTTAGCAGATGAGAAAACAAGATTGTTCTTTTCGAATCTGTCGAGAATTTCTTTATT
Organism: Clostridia bacterium; assembly: GCA_017550105.1. Lineage (GTDB taxonomy): Bacteria > Bacillota > Clostridia > Oscillospirales > Acutalibacteraceae > DTU089. The sequence goes on from JAFYLQ010000043.1 coordinate 39,329, forward strand.
AGTGAAGATGTTTTTAACACCTGTCTGACAATCGTCAAAGTTACCGTAAACGGCACAAACGCCTACGTTTGCACCCTCCTGTGTAGTCATCTGCAATTTCTGCATAGGGCTGACACCGTCATTGGGATAGAACACAAGAAGCTTTGTGCCCTCAACGTCCTTGAAGCCTTCAAGAGCAGCCTTGCCCGTGTCACCTGAGGTGGCAACGAGAATTACGATTTCCTTATCCTTAAGGTTCTTTTTAGCAGAAACGGTAAGAAGGTAGGGAAGAATCTGCAATGCCATATCCTTGAATGCACAGGTGGGGCCTTTGAAGAGCTCGAGTATATTAACATTATCGTGAAGATTAACTACGGGAGCAACAAATTCGGAGGCGAATTTACCGTCCTTGTAAGCACCCTCAACACAATAATCCAATTCTTCTTTAGTGAAGTCTGTAAGGTAAAGACCAAGCACTTTTTTTGCACGTTCCTTGTAGTCAACGTCGCAAAGAGCCTTGATTTCGTCGGCACTGAGAACGGGAATTGACTCGGGAATATACAAGCCGCCATCGGGTGAAATACCGTCTGTAATTGCCTTGGAAGCAGTTACCTTAACATTATTATCTCTTGTTGAAGTATAAAACACAACAAACACATCCTTTGTCTGAACATACGTATTCATTATATAATCAACTTATTTTATCAAAAGGCTTATTAAAAGTCAAGTATCGGCAAAGGGATATGCGGTATTTCCGTTAGAAATAAAGTTAAAAATTTTAAGAACACCGTCGAAAAAGGTAAGTTTTTTGACCTCGGTGCAAGAAAGGATTTTATATTCATTTATAAGCTCCTTATCAAGGGTTACCTTAACGGTGCCGAGGGTTTGCTTTTCTGAAACGGGAGCATCCACGTTTTCGCATATTTCAACACTTACCCTTACCTTTTCCTCCTGCCCCTTTTTAATAAGTATTGGTACGATATCGGGAAACAGTGTTTCTGCAAAATCACGTCTGCCCGAATTAACCGCTACCCTTTCATATTGCTTCGTATCCACCTCGGGAGTGAATAATGTATAATTGGTAAATCCCCAATTCAACAAAGCCTTAGCGGTGTTAAAGCGGTCGTTACTGTTTTCACTACCCATTACCACCGCAACAAGATGAAGATTATCACGCTCGGCACTTGCAGACACACAACAACCTGCCTTAGCGGTTGTGCCTGTTTTAAGCCCCGTTGTACCCTGATAAAATCTGACTAATTTATTAGTGTTCACAAGCTCTGTTTCACCGTTTCTTAAGGAGTCCATCCACACGGTGGTGTAAGCGGTTATAAATTTATGCTTTAGTAATTCCGTTGACATTATGGCTATATCTCGGGCGGTTGTAAGATGCTCGTCAGTTGTATCATCAAGACCTGTGGCATTCACAAAATTAGTGTTATTCATATTTAATTCCTTGGCTCTTGCATTCATAAGGGCAATAAAGGCTTCTTCACTACCCGATATATATTCACCCAGAAGGGTTGCCGCATCGTTTGCACTGCCGATAGCCGTAGCCTTCAGAAGCTCGTCAACAGTCATACTCTCCCCTTCCTCAAGCCATATCTGAGAGCCACCCTTTGAAGCCGCATTTTGCGAGCAGGTCACCTTATCCGCAAGGGTAATACGCCCCGTATCAATAGCCTCGGCAACAAGCAGCATTGTCATAATTTTGGTAACTGATGCAGGAAATAACTTAACGTCTGCATTATATTGAAGCAAAACCTGACCTGTAGCAACGTCCATAAGCACGGCGGACTTGGCGTTAATTTCAACGGGTAATTTACTTACGTCATCACCACCTGCAACGATTGAAGTAAAGGTTGACGGTATCTGAGCCTCGTCATCATCATTTACATTTTTATTGGCACAAAAACCCACTACCGACATTTGAAAAACGAAGACAATTATAAATAAAAATATTAATAGCCTTTTCATATAAATCACCCTTAATAAATATTTTTTCGTAAATATATATGAATACAAAAAAATAAAATGCAGACAAAAC
>JAFYLQ010000044.1 GCA_017550105.1 Clostridia bacterium
GGTACAGGCTATTGTTAATAATTTTGCACCCCTTTTGTTTCTGACCTTCAGGAACGAGTTCGGCATCCCCCTTGAAAAAATAACCTCGCTTATAACTATTAACTTCTTATTTCAGTTGGTTGTTGACGTTATTGCCGCCAAGGTGGTTGATAAAATCGGCTACCGCAAATGCATAGTTGCGGCTCAGTTTTTCTCGGCGTTGGGTATTGCGGGTATGGGCTTTTTGCCGAGCCTCTTTTCAGACCCCTATTACGGATTGTTGATTTCTATACTTCTTTATGCATTGGGTGGCGGTCTTATTGAGGTGCTTGTAAGTCCCATTGTAGAGGCTTGTCCTATAAAGGCAAAAAAAGCCGCAATGAGCCTGTTGCACTCCTTCTATTGCTGGGGTCACTTGTTCGTGGTGCTTTTCTCAACACTTTTCTTTACACTTTTCGGTATAGAAAATTGGCGTATTCTTGCCATAATCTGGGCGATAATACCCCTTATAAACGGCTTCTATTTTATGGGGGTTCCTATTGCGCCCCTTACCGCAGAGGGTGAGCAGATACCCATAAAAAAGCTTTTTACTTCAAGGACCTTCTGGCTTTTCATCATAGTAATGGTCTGTGCGGGTGCATCCGAGCAGGGTATGAGCCAATGGGCATCAACCTTTGCCGAGGCAGGACTTAAGGTGTCAAAAACCGTGGGTGACCTTGCGGGACCAAGTCTTTTTGCTATAACAATGGGTGTTTCAAGGGTTATTTACTCAAAAATCAGCGAAAAGGTGGACCTTACAAAATATATGACCGCCTGTGCACTTTTGTGCATCGGCTCCTACGCTATAGCGTCCTTTTCGGGCAATGCAGCTTTCTCGTTGGTGGGGTGTGCAATGTGTGGCTTCTCCGTGGGTGTTATGTGGCCGGGCGCCTTCTCACTTGCATCTGAAAAATTCCCCAAGGGCGGTACGGCAATGTTCGCCTTCTTGGCTCTGGCGGGGGACTTTGGTTGCTCCTTTGGTCCTACGGTTGTAGGTGTGGCAACGGATTTACTAAATGACAATATTAAGCAAGGCGTATTCGCCGCAGTCATTTTCCCGTTGCTGTTAATTGTTTCGTTGTTAGTAATGAAAAAAACAAAAAACAAAGCAACAAAGTTAAAAATTTAAATTGTTGTAGCCGTTGTGTTTTGGAACTTTGTGTGATAAAATTAGTTTAATAAATATAAAGGGGGTTCCTTTATGAGTAAAGGGGATAATTCCTCTCTCAAAGACAAAGTCGGTGGGTTTATGTCCGAGGTCAAAACCCATTGGAAAACACCTGCTGAAGGTAAATACGTACCTTATAAAGAGTACAAGGACGTTGTTATCGGTGTCGGTGCAAACTATGCGGGTTCAAAGACCCTTGAGTATATCGGCTTCTGGTCAAGCTGCTTCCTCATTATGCACCACTACAGATTACCCTATCTTACGTTCTCAGTTATAGGGCTTCTCAATATGCCTTTAGGTTATATTTCTGCCCTTATCTGGTGGTACGTTTGTGATAACTTAGGCTTTTTGCCTAAAAAGAAAGAGCGACTCGTTTACCTTTCTTACGGCCTGATGATGGCGTTCGGTATATCTACCTTATTGTTCGACTATTCAACGTTATTTGACCAATCGGGTTCGTTTATAACCATTCTAAATAGCTTCGAGGGTATGAATGCCACGGCGTGCTTCAAGACCTTCGGTACGCACTTCCTGTATACAGGTTGGGTGGGTGCACGTAACATTTTTTGGCGTAAGAAGCTAATTCCCAAATACGGCAGATATAAATACAGTCTTTACTGTGACGTTATTCCCAAATGCGTAATGGTAATACTTATTGGTTGGCTTCCCGTTTACAACATTGATGACGTTGCAACACGTGTATGGGTGGCAAACCTTCTGTTCGCTACGTTTAACGTATTCGGCTTCGGTAACGTGCTTGAGCAATGCACGAAGCTTATCAGCCCCAACTTGCAGGAGCGTATTCTTGTTCGTAGCTACCCCATAAAAATATCACATATTTTCAACTCGATCCTTGCAATTATTTTACCCGTTATCGTTGGTATGCTTAAGGATGAGTGGGCGGATATCAATTTCTACAGATGGGTTATTCCCGTAACCTTCTGCGTTTCTGCAGCCTTCACAATGGGTCTTGCAGGACGAATTAAAGAAAGAATTCCTCAACCGCCCATCGAAAAGAAGGTTCAGATTAAATTCTGGGACGGTATGTTCGGTGTTCTTAAGAACAAGTACCTTCTTATTAACACCATTGTTGGTCTTATTGACTCCTTGGGTAATGGTATGTTGCCCTTTGCCACCATTCTTTATTTCTATACCTTCCGACTCAGCGGTCTTCCGTATTCACTTATTGTAGCGCTTATATCCTTTGCGGGTACACCGCCCGATTTGTTGTCACCCTATTTCCTTAAGCGTTTCTCATACAAGCAGATTATGATTTTCTATCAGCTTAGCCGTGCAATCGGTAACGTTATTATTGCCGTTTCAATGGTATTGCTCCGTGATAATCTTGCCCTTTGCGGCACAATCTGTATTGTTGTTCTGTTCTTTATGGAAATGACAAAGACCGTTCCCACAACTGCAGGTCACGATATGGGTATTCGTATAGGTGACTATCAGATGTATCTGTCAGGTGAACGTCTTGAAAGCTTCGCAGGTATTTTTGGTTGGTTCACAGGACCTATCACAACCTTTGTAGGTCTTATTATCCCCATCTTCCTGCTTAAATACGGCTTTAACAGTAACTGGGAAATTCTGTTCTTTGACGGTTCAAGAACAAATATCATTATCGTTCCGCTAATTGTTGATGCAATCGGCTTCTTCCTTATGACAATTCCGTACCTGTTCTGGGATTACGACAACAGAAAGCAGAACCTTGTTATGGAGGTTCTCAAACGTAGGGCAGAGGTAACGGAAAAGAAGGCCGAAGAAGAGGGCGTCTCCGTTTCAGGCGGTTATAAAGGTTAAGGGGATGTGTTGAATGAGTAAAAAAGAAAAGAAAAAGGTCTTGGATTGGCAGGACGACGTAGAGCTCGACATACCTGAGGACGAAATATGGACTTATCAGGTACCGGGTCTTGCAGCACCTCATATCAACAAGCCCCATAAATACTTTCTTTTAAAGAAAATAGTATTTGTCATAGTAATTATCGTAGCGGTTTCACTTTCAATTTATTTCAGCGTTCTGGCGTTACAGAACGATACCTTCGAATATACCGAAACGGCGCAGGGAATAGAGCTTACAAAATTCAGTAACACGGGCTATCTTTACGAGCTTGATATTGACTACGAGCTTAATATTGAGTACATTGCAGGTAATAATGACCCTAAAACAAACTTTAAGGTTGTAAAGGATACCACAAAGCCCATTACCTCTGTAAGACAGTTTGCTCTTAACTGTGACGATAAAATTAAAACTATCAGAATCGGTGAAACCGTAGAGTTTGTGGACACAAAGGCGTTTTACTCCTGTTGGGCATTGCAGAATATTGAGGTTGACGAAAATAACCCCAATTACTGCGACGTTGACGGTGTTCTTTACAACAAGGATAAAACCGAGGTTCTTTGCTATCCCTGTGACCACGACGAGTATTTAAGGCAGAAATACGGCTATGAAAAAGAGCTTTATACTGATGAAATAACACCTGAGTACGAAAGAGATATTCAGACCTACGTTGTTCCCTCAACTGTTGTAAAAATTGATGAAATGTGCTTTAACTATGCTAATCTCAGGGTTATTTATTTACCCGAGGGCTTAAAGACCATTGAAACTCTTTCGGTTTTTAAGCTTCACGAGAAAAAGGATGAATGGGGCACAACACCCTCGCTTAAGGCTATTTATACATACAAAGCCGATGATGTTGCAGATTCCCATTTAACCGACGTAAAGGCACTTGGTGAGATTTATAATTCATTGCCCGAGGGTCTTGAGTATATAGGCTCCGACGCCTTCAGTTATAATACCGCTCTTACTTACCTTTACATACCCGAAAGCGTAAGCTACATAGGTCACCATGCATTCTGGGATACCGTTTATAAAGACGGTGACCAGCTTAAGGGTGTAACCGAAATACACGTTGCTGTGGATGAAGATACCTTTGAAAATGACCTTGAAGTCGGCGATGACTGGAAGCCGAAATACGACTTTTTGTTATTTAAAAAGGCTGTGGACGTAGTTTATTCTGCCGAAAGGGTAAAGGAATAAGCAAAAGGGGGATGTGTATGTTTTGTATTAAATGCGGCGCTCAGCTACCTGACGATATTACCCTGTGTAGCGCCTGTGGTGCCGATTTAAAGGAAGAACTGAAAAGCATTTCTGTTTGCGATACAGAATCGGTCGAAACTGTTCCGGAACAGTCGGCTCAGCCCGAGTGCTTACATTCCTTTAACAATATGAATTATGAGGAAGATTTAATTGCCAAAAAGCAGTTAAAGAAAGCCCGTCGTCTTGCAGATGCAACCTTGGGTACGGGTATTGCGGCTATATGCCTTCTTATACTTGGCGTGGTTCTTATTCCCTTGTTCTGGTTCTTGTGGTTCTTCGCCTTTATGCTCGGTATAGCCTCCTTTGTGCTTTCCTTTTTATCCAAAAGGGCAATGTACGAGCTTATGTATAACGACCTTTATGAAATGCAGATTAAAAAGGTCAAAATAACTTACCGTAAGGGTAAAACTGCCGCCGCAATTGCAATGATTTCCACTATAGTGGGTGCGGTTGCAATAGTTTTTGCACTTTTCTATTTCGCCACAGAATTACTTCAAAGTGATTTTACCGAAGCGGTTCAGCTTCTTTGGAATTTAATCACAAATGCAATAAGCAAATTGTTCTGAAAAATAAGGTTGTCGGGTTATCTCGACAACCTTGTTTCTAAATAAATAAATAAATTAATGCAACAAAACCTGTTTTAAAACAGTCATATATGTAGAATTGATTGAAAGGGGCGGTTTTATGAAAAAGAAAATTATATGCTTGTGTGTTGCAATAGCTATTCTTGCTTCAATAATAACAGTTATTCTCTTTTTTGTATCCGGAAAAAATGGTGATGATATAACGGTGGATACCGAAGCCGCAACCATAACAGGTGAAGCCGTAGTATTAGAAGACTGTAAGAATACCTATGAAAATAACGGCGATTTATTTATAAACGGTCAAAAGGTCACTGATGATACCTGCGTGAAAATATTTACACAGAAAAAACGTTGTGTTGTATCACTTATGTACGTTGCCCTATCCCTTGGTTGTGAGGTTTACAAAAATGGTGAGTATGAATACCGCATTGTATATGGTGAGGATATTTATAGGCTTAACACTGCAGAAAATACAATGCGTATTAACAACAATCCAATGAATATTATAGGTGACCCTGACCCGATTATAAATCCCAATACGGAGTCTGCAAAGCACCACCTTAACCCGTATTATAAAAGAACCGAAACGGACTATCTGATTGACAGTAACTGTATAAATCACTTTTTATATTTGCTGAATTATGATATGACTATTGATTATGAAGGTACAAGCGTTAGCATAGCAAAGGTGAATAATCCTGCGGTTAAATTGGTTGTTAACTCAAAGGAACTGCCTGTTGATGAAAACGTAAGAATTAATTATAAAGAAGGTTATGCAGAAATACCTTTATTTTCTGTTTTAAAAGGGTGCGGTGTTGAAGTGAAGCAAAACAAAGATGGCACTTACGCTTTAGAAAGTGATAACAAAAATTATATTTTGGACACAAAAACTAATATTATTTCGGACAAAAATTGTTCTGATTATTTTAAACTGATAGTCGGCGGTAAGGTTTGGTATTATTTCAAGGCAACAAATAATGAATACTATATAAGCACTGACCTGATAAAACCTTTGTTGTCGGAGATGGGCTATATAACAGAAGTGGATTTTGAAAACTCAACCATTACTGTCTATGAACGTGCTAATTAAAATTAAAAGGTTGTCAGGATTTAACCTGACAACCTTTGTTGCGTTAAAACTCAATCTTAATTTCGTTTACACCGATATCGGTTTTGAATTCAATATCATAACCGATGTTACCGGGGATTTCCTTGATTTCGTATTTGCCTTCACATTCGATTTTTTCGGGCTTTTTGTCAACGTAAACTATGGTGGGTACGTCAAATGCCTTGTCCTGATTATATTTTAAGGTGAAGGTCTGATTGTCAAAATCATACTTATACGCAATGATTTCGCCCGTTACTGCCTTGGGACGGGGACGAGTGAGCACGTGCATAAATTCACGTTCAAGAATTTCGTCAAAATAGCACCAGTAGGTGTTGCTCCATTTGTATGAGTCGAATTTATCCTGAAGGAATCTGATATGGGGGTACCATCCGTCACCCTCAGCACAGGAGCCCCATTCACCAACAAGGCAGGGAATGTTAAGTCTTTCTTGGGTTCTGCGGTGCTGGTCAAAAATGGAGCCTACACGTGAGTTACTTGCGTATTTATAAGCGGGTGTGTCAACCATAAGGTCGTAGGCGTGGGGTGCAAATACCTGTTTTGCTTCTCTTTTGCCGTTTACCATAGCGGGAGTGTTGCAGCAGGGAATACCCATATTTGAGTAATAGTTGTTTTCAATAAATATTGCACCGTTATCGGTAATTTCACGTACGGCTGTTGCCATTTTGCTTACAAAGGGTGAGTAACGCTCGGTGTCAAAGCGTCTTACGATATCGTCGGCACCCGAGGTAATTTTTCTTAAAACATCGCCTGTGTATTGGTCGAGCACTCTGATTTTTTCAGAGCCAAGACCTTGCTTGATAAGCTCCTTTTTGCTGATGGAGCTATCTGTGATTGTAGTTTTTGCAAGACCCAGAATAACCTTTCTGAAGATTCTGCCGCCGTCAGCACCGGGGAAGGGTTCGTTGAAAAAGTCGAAGCCGAAAAGGGCGGGCTTGTCCTTAACCTCTTTAACAAGGCGCTTCCACATATTTGCGTAGTAATCCTGCAAGCCTATGTTGTTGTATTTTGTGTTGTTCCAGAAGTTATCGAATGCTCTGAAGCATGCGCCGCCGTAGAAATAAGGCTCAGCCCATACGGCAATCTGTTTTCTGGGCTTGTATTTGTCGGTAAGTGTTGCCCAACGGGGTGCGCCGTCACCGTAACAATGTGATGAGTAAACGTCCTGGTGGCAGTCAAGATAGGCGTAAATGCCGTATTCCTCGCACTTGTCAAGGAAAGCGCAAAGGTCGGCAATAAGCTTTTTATTGTATCTGCCGGGTACGGGCTCCATTGCGCCCCAGGTAAAGCCGAGACGAATCATATCATAGCCCCTTGCTCTGAATTCCTCAAAAGGGAATTTATTGGGGTCGTACCAGTAAGAGGGGTTATCCTTGTCAAAATCCTTTTTGTCAACAACGTTCATACCGCTGAAAATTCGTTCTCTGCCGTGCTCGTCGACAAAACGCATACCGTCAATTTTAATTTTATCCATTTTTACGCCTCCGTAATTATTTAAGTGTTTTGGTTGTGGCTTTTAAGGGTGCTGAGTAAGTATCCCAGAATGAGCCTGCAATAAGCTCGATTATGTAATCTGTATCCGCCTTTAAATCGTCAAAATCAATTGAAAGAGTCTCGGGCATATTATAGAAATAATAGTCACTCCAGATTTTCTTCTGCTTAACCGTAAGTCCGTTGTCAGCCTCTTTGATTACTACCTTGTAGTCGTTAACGTATTCCTTTTTAACCTTAGCCTGTGGGAAGGTAACCCTGAAGCCCTTGTCGTTAATGTTGCTTATGGTGATTTCTGCATTTTCAAACCAAGGTGCATCGGTCGTTTTGTAACGTGCGTCGGTGTATTTGAAGCTGTCTACGTTCCAGGGCTCGTCAATTTCCCACACAAAGGGGAAGAAATTATCGGTAAGCACGTCATAGGGGTAAATTCTTACTGCGCCCTCGGCGTTTGCTTCAACAATAAGCATCTGCGCGCAGTCCTCTTTTTTAGGAGGATGTGTGCCGTAGTGCTTGTCGAATTCGTCCAACTCAAAGTATGAAAGTGAGCCGGTGCCGAGGCAGGTGAAGTGCCTTTGGTGAATTGAACGGGGGTCGTTAATGGGCACGTGTGAGTGACCCGAAAAGTCTATAACCTGCGGATAGTCCATAAGTGTTGTTATAAAAGCCTCGTCCGCCCAATAAATACTGCCTGAAACAGTGTCCGTAAGGTGGGGATGCTGGAAAAAGAAAATGGGCTTTCGGGGGTCATTTTCACGGGCAATTTTAAGCTCCTTTGCCGCATATTCAACCTTGTCGGGGTCGTATTCGCAACCGTGTGATGATGACATCGTTATAAAGTGGAAGCCGTTGATTTCAATGTGGTTATCAACGGGGATACCGAAAACCTCACCGAAAAGCTTATATGCAGCCTCAACACCGTTGCCGTGGTATTCGTGACTTGCCATATTTAACATATAGCGGGTTTCTTCCTTAAGGCAATTGTCCATTGTTGCCTTGAATTTTCTCATCTGGGTTTCGGTGCCTGAGTTTGCAAAGTCACCGTCGGCAAAAACTGCATCAAGCTTTTGATAGGTAGGGTGTGCCTCTGCCAATCTGTAAGCAATTTTAATTGCCTTTTCCATTCTTTCTTCTTCAACGCAGTGCTCGTCCTTATAGTGAACGTCACTTACAACCATAAATCTGAGTACAGGATTGAAATCTTTTTGTAACATAAAGGTTGCCTCCGAAAAAGTTTTAAAATACATCATTGTAATTTTAACATTACCGTCCGTATAAATCAATTGTAAAAACAAACAATTAGATGTAATAAAATATGTTAAAAAGTTTCATATTTGTATTTATTTTTATGTTTTTCTATGATATAATATGAAAAAAACAAAAAGGAGTTTTTAATATGCAGATTACTAAAGATACAGTTATCGGTAACATTCTTGACGAAGCACCCGATACAGCACCTTTTTTCCTTGAAATGGGTATGCATTGCTTAGGTTGCCCCGCTTCAAGAGGCGAAACAGTTGAAATGGCTTGTATGGTTCACGGTGTTAATGCCGACGAGCTTATTGCTAAAATCAACAAATTCCTTGCCGAAAAATGAGTGTTAATCTCACACCGAGGCTTTCTGCTGCCGCATCTCTCGTGAGGGGCGGCGGCATTATTGCAGATATCGGTACCGACCACGGGTATCTGCCCGTTTACCTTATTCAATCGGGTAGGGTAAGGGGTGCCATAGCGGCAGATATCGGCAAAATGCCTTTACAAAATGCCGCCAAAACCGTTGAGCATTATGGCTTAACCGACCTTATTACCCTTCGTTTATCCGACGGGCTTCGCGAGTTTTCTGAAACCGATGCGGATGAATACATCTTTGCGGGTATGGGTGGTACCCTTATAGCCGAAAAATTAGCGGAAACTCCGTGGGTAAAAAACAGTAATTTGCATTTCGTCTTCCAGCCTCAGTCCAGAGCGGAGGATTTACGAAAATTCCTTTTCGAAAACGGCTTTTCAATAAATACCGAACTTGCCGTGCACGAGGGCAGACGTGTTTACATAACCTTTGACGTAACGTATACGGGTGAAGTTAATCCCTTTACCGAAGCCGATTGCTTTATCGGTAAGCTTCCTCACACTGAGGATGCTCACAAGCACCTGTCCTTGCAGCTTACAAGACTCAAAGAAAAATACAACGCATATTCTAAATGCGATAAATTACACGAGGTCCCCGGACTTCTTGATACTATTCAGAAAATCGAAGGTTTCATAAATGCTTAATACAATTGCACAGATAATCGGCTTCCTTGGTGCGGGAGTTAACTTTCTGTCCTTCCAACAAAGTAAGCGTCGCAACATAATCGGCGTTCAGATAGGTGCCGCCCTGCTTTTTATAATTCACTTTGTCCTTCTTGGTATTGATGGTGACGGCGAGGCTTTTTCAGGTGCCGCACTTAATTTTATTGGTCTTTTACGTTCCGTGGTTTTTATAAACAACCATAAAAAATGGGCAAAAAGCCCCGTGTGGCTTGTGGTGTTCGTTATTATCAGCACCGTTGCGGCTATTCTCACGTGGGAGGCTTGGTATTCATTCCTGCCCTCTGCGGCAATGATACTTACAACCGTCAGCTATTGGATGAAAAGCGAAACTAAAATTCGCCTTATTACCTTCCCAAGCTCACCCTGTTGGCTCATTTATAACGTCATTGTGGGCTCCGTGGCAGGTATTGTTACCGAATGCATAGTTATGACGTCCCTTATTATTGCTATTGTCAGATACGATATTTTAAAAAATAAAAAGGTGGTAAAAAATGAAAATTAAAGAGGTTTATGAGTTTCTTGATTTTGTTGCACCCTTTAAAACCGCTGCTCAGTGGGATAATTGCGGTCTGAGTGTTGGGTCTCTCGATAATGATTTTACAAAAATACTTATAGCTCTCGACGTAACCGACGAGGTTATTGATGAAGCACTTAAAATCGGGGCAGAGCTGGTTGTAACTCATCATCCCTTGATTTTCAATCCTGTTTCCTGTGTTGAGGGTGACAGTCTTTTATATAAAGCCGTAAAATCGGGCATAACCTTTATTTCATCACACACCTGTCTTGATAAAGCCATAGGCGGTGTTAACGACTGCCTTGCCCGTAAGGCGGGTATCAGAAACGTTCAGCACGAAACCGTTGATGAATTCTTGAAGATTGGCGAAATTGACCCCTGCGGCGTAAAGGAGTTTGCCGAAAAAATAAAGGCTGCTCTCGGTGGTGCGGTCGCCTTTACCGACAACGGCAAGGTAATCAGTAAGGTTGCCTTCTGCTCAGGCGGTGGCGGTGATTTAATAAATGCCGCGGCTGTTATGGGGGCGGATGCCCTTCTTACAGGTGAAGCCAAGCACCACGAATACCTTGAAGCAAACCGCCTTGGTGTAGCCCTTATAACTGCGGGTCATTACGAGACCGAGGTTATAGCCTGCGATTATTTGTACGATATTTTATTTAAACAATTTGATGATGCAGAAGTTGTGGTTTTCAAAGGAAAATCACCTGTTGATTATGTGTGAGTGATATATTATGGCATTGGACGGAATGTACCTTAGCTTCCTCGTTTCATCGGTAAACGATTTACTTGCGGGAGCAAAGGTTGATAAAATTCACCAACCCTCCAAAAACGAGTTGGTGTTTATAATGCGAACCAAGGGCGGTATGCATAAGCTGTATTTTACGGCGGATGCAAACAGTCCTCGTTTTGCCGTGGTTGAAAAAACACCCGAAAATCCTCAGAATCCGCCCATGTTATGTATGCTTTTCAGAAAACGTCTTGTGGGTGCTACACTTCTCGGTGTTGAGCAAATGGGTCTTGACCGTGTAGCTTTTTTCAATTTTGATGCGACCAACGAAATAGGTGACAGGGTGAAGCTTACCCTTGCGGTTGAAATAATGGCACAGCACAGTAACGTTATACTTTTTGACGGTGATAACCGAATTGTGGATGCCCTTAAGCGTGTTGACGGTGAAAAGTCATCTTACCGCCTTGTGTTGCCCGGTGCACAGTACAAATTACCGCCCCAACAGGAAAAAATTGATTTAAGAACCGCCGAGCCCACCTGTGTTTGTGATAATATTCTTGAACAGACCAACTCAAAAATCTCAGGCGCAATTCTCAAAACACTTCAGGGTGTGTCACCCTTGTTATCCCGTGAAATTGCCTTTAGGACTTGCGGTGACGATAAGGGCACAGGGGAGTTAAGCTCAGAGGATAAAATGAAGCTTCTTTGCGAAATAAGTGCATTAAAAACTATGCTTTGTTCAGGCTTACCCGAGCCTGCTATGGTCCTTGATGAATCCGAAAAGCCCCTTGAATTTTCATTTATGCCCATTACACAGTATGGCAATAGCCTGAGGGTAATTAAAAAAGAAAACGTATTTACACTTCTTGAAGGGTTCTATTCAGAGCGTGACAGACTTCTCAGAACCCGTTCAAAGGGTGCCGAGCTTTTTAAGGTTATTGAAAATGCCATTGAGCGTACCTCACGAAAAATAAATAATCAACAGGATGACCTTAACAAGTGTGCCGATAGGGAAGGAATACGTATTAATGCGGAGCTTGTAACTGCATCACAGTACAGGTTGCAAAAGGGTCTGTCCGTTTACGAGGTTGAAAATTATTACGACAACAATAATATTGTTAAAATAAGCGTTGACCCTGCACTTTCGCCCTCACAGAATGCACAGAAATTATACAAGGAATACCGCAAGGCTTGTACTGCAGAAAATATGCTTATTAAGCTTATTGAAGAGGGTAAGCAGGATTTGGAATACCTTGAAACCGTAAAGGATTTGCTTGAACGCTCAACCCTTGAACGAGAGTTTGGTGAAATCAAGGATGAGCTTATAGCGCAGGGCTTTGTAAAGCCCAAGAAAACAGGCAAAAAGCAAATGAAAAAGCAGGTGCTACCACCCCTTGAGTTTAAAACAAGTCAGGGCTTAACGGTGCTTGTGGGCAGAAATAATATTCAGAACGATAAGCTCACCTTTAAAACAGGCCGTAAAGGTGACATTTGGCTTCATTCTCAGAAATGCCCCGGCTCCCACGTTCTGCTTCTTGCCGAAGGTGACGAGGTGCCCGACGATGCCATTGTTGAGGCTGCCGAAATTGCCGCATATTATAGCTCTGCAAAGGACGGCACAATCGTAACCGTTGACTATACCGACGTTAAAAATATCAAAAAGCCCAACGGCGCAAAGCCCGGCTTTGTGGTTTATTACACTTATTATTCAGTTAACGTAAAACCTAAAAATAAGGAATAAAAACAAAAGGTTCAATCACGTTTTGTGATTGAACCTTTTATCGTTATTTCGCAATTAAATGCACTCTGTAGGAAACGCCGTCGCCGTGGGGCTTGTGGGTGAGGTTAAGACCTGCATTCATAAGGTATGCACCGCTGTAAACCTCGCCTGTTTCTTCAATTTCATACATTTTGTCTTTATCAAGACCCTTAAGTCTTAACAAGAAGAATTCGTCATATACACGCTTGATTTCAACAACGGTTACCAGTGCCTCGTTTTTGTCCTCGGAAACAAATTCCCATGCAACGCGGAACTCGTTTTCAAAGGGTGTTATAAGTCTGTAAAGGTCACCGTAGTGAATAACGTCGTAATATTTATGGTAAAGTGCAATCTGTGCTGTGATTTCAGCTTTTTCCTCAGCAGTAAGCTTGTCGGGGTCAAGCTCGTAGCCGAAGGAACCCCAAAGAGCCACGTTCATTTTTGTTTCGTAGCCCGTGCGGTTGTTTGCAGAAACGTGAGCTCCCATTGTAAGGGCAGGGTAGCACATTGAAGTACCAAACTGAATTGTAAGTCTTTCGATGGGGTCAGTGTTGTCACTTGTCCATATCTGGGGTGAATAGTAAAGCATACCGGGGTCAAAACGACCGCCGCCACCTGAACAGTTTTCTAAAAGAATATGGGGGAAATCCTTTGTAAGACGGTCCATAATCTCGTACGTGCCAAGAACAAAGCGGTGGAAAACCTCGCCCTGTTTTTCTGCGGGAAGCTCAGCACAGGAAACCTCCGTAAGGTTTCTGTTGAAGTCCCATTTAACGTAGTCGATATTGTTATTTGAAAGAATATCGTACATCATTTTGTAAACGTACTCACGAACCTCTTTTCGTGAGTAGTCCATAACGTACTGTGTACGTGCAATGGACCTGTCACGACCCTCGGTGTGTAAGCACCAGTCAGGGTGTGCTCTGTAAACGTCCGAGTCAGGAGAAATCATTTCGGGCTCAAACCATATACCGAACTTAAGTCCGCAGTCGTTAACCTCTTTAATGAGCCCGTCCAAGCCCTTCTGAAGCTTGTAATCTGCAACGTACCAGTCACCGAGTGAACAGTTGTCACTGTCACGCTTGCCAAACCAACCGTCGTCCATAACAAGCATTTCAAGACCGATATCCTTAGCGTGCTTTGCAAATGATACGAGCTTGTCGTGGTCAAAGTCCATACCCGTGCCTTCCCAGTTGTTAATAAGAAGGGGACGCTTAGCCTTTTTCCACTTACCGCGGATAAGGTTATTTGAATACAATCTGTGGAAAATACGGCTCATTTCACCAATACCCTCGTTGGTGTAAACCATAACTGCCTCGGGTGAATAGAAGGTTTCACCGGGTGCGAGGTGCCAGCTGAAGCCTTCGGGGTTAATACCCATAACAAGACGGGTACAGTTGAACCCGTCAACCTCAACGTCGATTGAGAAGTTACTGCTGTATACAAGGTTGAAGCCGTAGCATTCACCATATTCCTCGTTGGCATTCTTGCTTACAAGTGCGGTGAAGGGGTTGTGGTTGTGGCTTGAGGAACCGCGTTTGCTCTTGATTGACTGAATACCCCTGTGAAGGCGGTATCTTTCAAGGCTTCTTTCCTTAACCCATCTGCCGTAAAGGTCCATCATTTCGTAATCTGAGCCGGGCATATCAATACAAAGTGAGTGTATTGTGTCAATGTAGAATGCCTCGTCCGAGGTATTTTCAACCTTAACGCTTCGTGTCATAGCACCGTAGTTGTTAAATACTGTGTAAACAAGCGTAACCTTAGCACCTGTAAGCTTGTCCACAGTAACGACCTCAAGGGTGTCTGCCTCATCCTCGTTGTTTACGTATAAAGCAGGGAGTCCGGGAATGGGCTTTTTGCCCTTAGAAATTGTATGGCTTACGTATCTTAAATCCGTAACCTTGTTGCCTGCGCTGTTTTTAACCGCAAATGCAGAAAGACGGAAATCACCTGCGCCGAATGTGGAATATTCAAGGGGTGTAACGTCGGGTGAAAAGTTGAAAACACGGGCAGAGGGACTGTCGGGACAGAATGAAGCAAAACCCGGTCTGATTCGCAGCTGCTCAACGTTTACGTCGGGAATATTGGCACCGTAGTAGTAATGCACAAGGTAATTACCCTCAAACACACCGAAAATATAAGTCGATGTTTTGGTGTCGAGCTTAAATATCTTTTTATCTTCAATGAACTGTATTGACATAACTTACACTCCTGTTATTTGCTTAATTCTGTAAGCTTTTTTAATTTATCGGGGATTTTAATCTTCTGTGGGCAATACTCCATACACTTGCCACAGTTGATACAGTTATGACCGTGCTTTTCCTCGGGAATTTGGGCATAAAGCCTTTTGAAATCCTCGGCGTTGCGGGTTTTGTTGTATTCGTTAAATGCGGTGAAGCAAGCGGGTATATCCACACCTGCAGGACAGTTTTTAACGCAATATTTACAGTCGGTGCAGGGTATTGCAAAATTCTTTCTGAAAAGCACGTTTGCCTTCTCAATAGCTTCCCTTTCAACCTCTGTAAGGGGCTTGCCCTCGGTGAAGGTTTTGATGTTATCCGCAACCTGCTCATAGGTTGACATACCGCTGAGGATTGTTAAAACCAAGGGTAGCTCAAGGTCGTATCTTAAAGCGTATGAGGCGGCGGATGCGTCCCCAAGCTCCTCAAATACCTTGCGAGCCTCATCGTTAAGTGTGTGCAGTGAGCCACCGCGCACAGGCTCCATAATTATGCAGGGAATATTTCTTTCCTCAAGTGCCTTGTAATAGGATTTTGCATCGGTTGCTTCCCAGTCATAATAGTTAATCTGAAGCTGAACAAAGTCCCATTTGTACTTGTCGATTAACTCTAAGAAAAAGTCAAGGTCGCCGTGGTAAGAGAAGCCCAAGTGACGGATTTTACCCTCTTCTTTTTTCTTTGTAAGGTACTCGTAAGAGTTATCCTTTTCAAAAACGGACATAACGTCACGGTTAACTGCGTGTAAAAGGTAAAAGTCAAAGTAATCAACGCCGCATTTTTCAAGCTGCTCGTTGAAAAGCTCGTCCGTGTGCTTGCCGTGGTCCTTGATAGCCCAACCGGGGAGCTTGGTTGCAAGGCAATAGGATTCGCGGGGATATCTGCTTAAGGCATCCTTTGCAAAGCGCTCTGAGTCGCCGCCGTGGTAGGTGTAGGCGGTGTCAAAATAGTTGACACCTGATTCAAATGCAAGGTCAATAAGCCTGAAGGCCTCGTCACGGTCAATAAGGTCGGAATCCTCGCTGATTTTCGGTAAACGCATAAGACCGAAGCCGAGCTTTGAGATTTTTCTTCCGATAGAATTAAAGTCACTGTATTGCATAAAAATCCTCCTTGAAAAAGGTTTGTGATAATTATACAATACAGTGCTTCTTTTTACAAGTTTATTTTAAAATGTAGTTTCTATGTTTTTGGTGCAGAATTCGGGGGAGTATCTGAAATAATCAAGGTGTCCGTCCTTGATGAAATATTTTGGCTTTTTCCGAGGATATTCCGCATCGAATGAATCAACAATTATAAGCTTGAATTTCATTTTTTCGGGAATAATGCTTTTTATAAAAACACTTGCCTGCTGACCCTCGTATACGTTGGGGGTATATTCTGCAAGACCCGATAAATTGGGTGTAAGCTCAACAAAAATACCGTAGCTTTCAATGCTTCTTACAATCCCGCTTACTGTTTCGCCCGTGTTAAAGCCTTTGGCATTTTCCTCCCACGTTCCCAGCAATTCCTTGTGGGTAAGTGTAACTCTGCCGTAATCATCAAAGCTTTTTATAACTGCCTTAACATTGTCACCTGCAGAAAATCTTACGTTGGGGTGGGGGATTCTTGAAACGGATATATTGTCAATGGGTAACAGGGCGTTTATACCGCAACCGATATCACAAAAAACGCCGAAGCTTTCAAGGTGGGTAACTCTGGCGTCAATAACATCACCGGGTGTGAGAAGGGATAATCGGTTATCAATAAAATCATTCTGCACCTTTTTTCGGCTAAGAATTGCAAGTTTCCCTTTGGGTGTCTCTTTGATTTCATCAATTATAAATCTTACGGGCTTATTCACACGGGCTATTATTGCAATGTCACGGGTGGTGCCGTCACTTATGCCCATAGCACATTCCTCTCGGGGGATTATACCGCGAATGAACCCGAAATCTATATGTAAATTGTGTTCGCAATCACAGTAACTCACTCTTTGCTCCAAAGGTATTTTTTCAAAATGTGCTCTCATAAAATTTTCAAATGACGACAAATAAAGCTTGTTTTCTTTACTGTTTATCAAAAAGCCCTCCGGTAGATATGACATCATAAAATTCACCTGTTTTCATTAATTTTTATTTACTCTTTAATTTTATGTAAAAGTGTGGTACAATATTTCATAATTTTATTTTCGGAGGGATTTTTCGTGGATGTTCGTGTTGGCGATATTTTAGAGATGAAAAAACAACACCCCTGCGGTACAAAGCAATTTTATGTTTTGCGTTCAGGTATGGATTTTCGTTTGCGTTGTTGCGGATGTGAGCGTGAATTCCTTATTCCCCGTGTTAAGGCGGAAAAAAACATTAAAAAAATAATCAGGGAGAATACCGATGCTTGATAAACTCGAACAGGTTGAAGCCCGTTTTGTCAAGGTGAACGATTTGTTATGCTTGCCCGAAACGGTCTCCGACCAAAAAAAATACGCGGATTTAATGCGTGAGCTTAAAAATTTAACACCTGTTGTTGAAACCTTCAGGGAATATAAAGCAACCGTCGAAAACGGTGAAGCAGCTAAGGAAATGCTTTCTGATTGCGCCGATAAAGAGCTTCAGGAAATGCTTGAAGCAGAGATTGAAGAAAGTAAAGAAAAAGCCCTTGAGTTAAACGATAAACTTAAGGTTCTTCTGTTGCCCAAGGACCCCAACGACGACAAAAACGTTATCATCGAAATTCGTGCAGGTGCAGGGGGTGAGGAGGCGGCACTTTTCGCAAACTCACTTTTTCGTATGTACTCTATGTATTCCGAGGGTCGCGGTTGGCACCCCGAGGTACTTTCCGTCAACGAAACAGGACTTGGCGGTGTTAAGGAAATCAGCTTTATGATAGAGGGTGACGGTGCCTACTCACGCTTTAAATTTGAAAGCGGCGTTCACCGTGTTCAGCGTGTTCCCGAAACTGAATCAGGTGGCAGAATACACACCTCAACCGTTACTGTTGCGGTTCTTCCCGAGGCGGAAGAGGTTGATATCGATATTGACCCTACGGAATTACAGATTGATACCTTCCGTTCAAGCGGTGCAGGTGGTCAGCACGTTAATAAAACCGAATCGGCTATAAGAATCACCCATCTTCCCACAGGCACAGTTGTTGAGTGTCAGGACGAAAGAAGTCAGCACAAAAACCGTGAAAGAGCAATGAAGATTCTTCGCTCAAGACTCCTTGATGCAGAACGTGAACGACAGAATGCAGAAATTGCCGACGAACGACGCTCTCAGGTTGGTACGGGCGACAGAAGCGAAAGAATCAGAACCTACAACTTCCCTCAGGGGCGTGTGTCCGACCATCGCATAGGGCTTACTCTTTACAGGATAGAAACAATAATGAACGGCGATATTGACGAGATTATTGATGCACTCATAACCGCCGATACTGCCGAAAAACTTAAATCATCAGAGGAATAATTTTGAATACCGAATTTGTTAAAATATCCGTCAATGACGGAATTGAAAAATACACAGACGCTGCGGAGCTCCTGAAAAACAATCAGGTTGTGGGTATGCCTACGGAAACCGTTTACGGTCTTGCAGGTAACGCCTACTCCGACGAGGCAGTCAACAGAATATTTGAAGCCAAGGGCAGACCTCAGGATAACCCGCTTATAGTTCATATTTCCGAGTTTTCAGAAATATACGACCTTGTAAGCGAGGTTCCCGAAAACGCAAAAAGGTTAGCGGAAGCCTTCTGGCCCGGACCCTTGACAATGATTTTGCCAAAAGCAGAAAGAGTACCTCTTTCGGTTACGGCGGGGCTTGATACCGTTGCGGTCAGATGCCCTTCGCACCCCATAGCACGAAACCTTATTAAATCAGCGGGTGTTCCCCTTGCGGCACCCTCTGCAAACCTTTCGGGTAAGCCAAGCCCCACTAAGGCTCAGCACGTTTACGATGACCTCAAGGGCAGAATTCCCTATATAATAGACGGGGGAGAGTGCGACGAGGGGCTTGAATCAACCGTAATCACCCTTGCTACCAACACCCCTAAATTATTAAGACCCGGCAACGTTACCCTGTCACAGCTTAAATCTGTTTTGGGTGAGGTGCAGGTTGACGATGCGGTGCTTAATCCTTTAAAAAAGGGCGAAAAGGTCTCCTCACCGGGTATGAAATACAAGCATTATTCACCCGTGGCTGAAATTGTGCTTGTAAGGGGCTCTTACAATAACTTTGTTAAGTACGTAAACGATATTCAATGCGAAAGCGCTTACGCTATGGTTTTTGATAACGAGGGCGAGGGTCTTAAGGTGCCATATATAAGCTACGGCGCCAACGATTACAAAAATCTTTCTCACTCGTTGTTTGATTCTTTACGTGAGCTTGATAAATTAGGTGCAAATATTTGCTTCGTAAGATACCCTGACGAGAGCAATGACGATAATCTTGCCGTTCTTAACAGGCTTTTACGTGCGGCAGGCTTCAAGGTGATAGACGTATGAAAAAGCTTGTAGGTCTTACGGGTAAAACAGGTGCGGGTAAATCCACCATCAGTGCATATCTTGCCGAAAAAGGTGCATATATCATAGATGGGGATATTGTTGCCCGTAACGTGCTTGTAACAGAGCCGAGCCTTATACCCGAATTAAAAAAAGCCTTTGGTGAAATACGCAACACCGATGGCACAATTGACAGAAAGAAACTTGCTTCAGCGGCTTTTTCTTCCGAAGAAAACACACGTATGCTTAATTCAATTATGCATCCTGCAATAAATAAAGCCATTCATCGTGAGGCAGACGTTGCCTTTGAAACCCACAACGTGGTGGTGGTTGATGCGGCGGCTATTATTGAATCGGGCTTTGCGGATGAATGCGATTTGTTGCTTGTTGCAACTGCTCCTGTTGAAATACGTAAGGAGCGTATTTTAAAAAGGGATTCAATAAGTGAAGCGGATGCAGATATTCGCATTAAAGCTCAGAAGGATGACGAGTTTTATAACTCAAGGGCTGATTACGTTATTAAAAACTACGCCCCCTTTGTTCTTAGCGAGGAGCTTTCTGTTATTGAAAAGGAGCTTTTTGATTTTTGAAGAAAACCACAACTAATTATGTTAAACTATTGTTATCTTTATTGATATTACTAATTGTATCAGTTATAATAATAGTTAATTCGGTCAGTCTTATTTTGCAAACGGTTTATCCTAAAGAATATTCAAGCTTAATTGAGACCTATGCCGAAGAATATGACGTTGATAAAGCATTGCTTTATGCCCTTATTGAGTGCGAAAGCGGATTCGACAAAAATGCCGTTTCTTCCGTAGGGGCTAAGGGTCTTACACAGATAACACCCGAAACCTTCAAGTGGCTTCAGAGCAAAACGGGTGAAAGCTACACCGACGATGCTCTTTTTGAGCCCGAGGTTTCAATTAAATATGGTGCCTTCTTCCTTGGTATGCTCCTTGAAGAATTCGGTGATACCAAAACGGCACTTGCCGCATATCACGCAGGTAGGGGACGGGTGAACGAATGGCTCGAAAACCCCGAGTATTCCAAGGATTCAAAAAAACTTGACGTTATTCCCTTTGAGGATACCTCGGCGTATGCTCAGAAGGTTATAAGGGTAAAGGATTTATATTGTAAAATTTATAAAATGGAGGTCGAGCAAAATGCCGACAGTTGAAGAATTAAAAAAAGAACTTTTTTATAAACCTAAACACGCAGTTGAGCTTGTTTCAGAGGATGAAGTAGCAAAAGCGGACGAATTCTGCGAGGGTTACAAAAAATTCCTTGACGAGGCAAAGACTGAGCGTGAAGCAACCGAGCGTGTAAAAAACGATGCAATTAAGCTCGGCTTTGAGGAATTTGTTGCTGGTAAAAAATATAATGCAGGTGATAAGATTTACTTCGTTAATCGCAACAAGTCAATCATTCTTGCAGTAATCGGTGAAAAAAGCCTTGCAGAGGGTGTTAAGATTGCGGCGGCTCATATTGATTCACCCCGCCTTGACCTTAAGCCCAACCCCCTTTACGAAAGTGATGAGTTAGCACTTCTTAAAACTCATTATTACGGCGGTATTAAAAAATATCAGTGGGTTGCCATTCCTCTTGCACTTCACGGTGTTGTTATTAAAGCTGACGGAACAAAGGTTGATGTTAAAATCGGCGAGGAGCAGGGTGAACCCAAGTTCGTAATTTCCGATATTCTTCCTCATCTTGGTGCAGAACAGGGCAAGCGCACCCTTTCAGAGGGTATTCAGGGCGAGGAGCTTAACGTTATCGTTGGCAGTCGTCCTTTCAAGAGCGATGAGGGCAGTGAACTTGTAAAGCTTAACATTCTTAAGCTTCTTAATGAAAAATACGGTATCAAGGAGGCTGACTTCCTTAGTGCAGAGCTTGAGGTGGTTCCTGCATTCAAGGCTGATGATATCGGCTTTGACAGAGGTCTTATCGGCTCCTACGGTCACGATGACAGGGTTTGTGCATATCCTGCGGCTATGGCGGCCTTTGATGTTGAGAATCCTCAGTATACCGCTATTACAGTGCTTACAGATAAAGAAGAAACAGGCTCCGACGGTAATACGGGCCTTCAGTCGGATTACCTTAAAAACTTTATTGCTCACCTTGGCAAGGCACAGGGCCTTGAGGTTTATGAGATTCTTTCAAAGAGCGAGTGTCTTTCAGCAGACGTTAACTCTGCATACGACCCCACATTTAACTCAGTGTTCGAGAAGAATAATACCTCGTACCTTAACAAGGGCGTTGTAATTACCAAGTATACAGGTGCCCGCGGTAAGGGTGGCACAAGCGACGCTTCTGCCGAATATATGGGTAAAATCAGACGACTTCTTGACGAAGACGGTGTTGTATGGCAGATTGGTGAGCTTGGTAAGGTTGATGCAGGTGGCGGCGGAACCGTTGCAAAGTATATTGCAAATATGGATATCGACGTTGTCGATTTAGGTGTTCCTGTTCTTTCTATGCACGCTCCTTACGAAGTTATTTCAAAACTTGATGTTTATATGGCTTACAGAGCCTTCCTTAAATTCTTTAAACAGTAATCAAAGGGTGATTTGATGAAAAAGACGTCAAAAATTATATCGCTTTTGCTGAGCTTCACGTTCTTAATAAGCTCTCTTTCCGTAGTGGCCTTTGCTGAGGGCGAGGCTATTCTTGGTGACGTTGACGGTAACGGCACCGTTGACACACAGGATGCAAGAGAAATTTTAAGAATGGCAAGCTGTATTATACCCGAGGATTTAGAAATTGCGGATATGAACGGTGATGGTGTCGTTTCTGTTGATGATGCAATAGCGGCGCTTAATAAGGCATCAAATACAGGTGGTGTGGTTATTCCCGATAAAAACGGCGAAAACTACCTTTCGGATGACCCTAACAATGAATTTATTGACCTTATTGCGGATACTTACGACGTGGATAAAAAGGCACTTGTTGCTATTTACTCCGTGCCCGATAGCGGTACTAACTATGTGCTTCAATTTAAAAAAAGTATTTTTGATAAAACTTACGAAAAAAGTCCCGATAACCTTTATAGGGTTTACCATATAGGTCTTGCACCTGAAAGAACCATAAGTTACACAAGTGGTAATCTCGTTACAGGTAACTACAATTGCTCGGGTGCCGAGGGTATGCTCGTATTTAATCTGGTACAGACAAAGGTTATGCAACAGTATCCCGATTACTTTGTAGGTTTATAAAATAACTTAATAAGCCGATGCGAACCCTTGCATCGGCTTTTATCTTTGTTTAGTCTTGCATAATATTAATTCGGTTGACAATAATTTTTAATGAAAAAAATTTTTAAAAATTTTAAAAATAAATTTCACATTCCCGTCTTGTTAATTGTATTAGTATTAGATACATTTTTGAGTGTGAGGTGATTTGGTGTCAGGCAGTAAGAAAACATATTCAAATGAATATATCAAAGAGCTTGTTGAAAAATATGGTGTAATGCTATTCAGAATATGCTATTGTATTCTTTGCCATCGCGATGATGCAGAGGATGCCTTGCAGGATACTTTTTTAAAGTATCTCACCAAAGCTCCCGAGTTTGAGAGCGAGGAGCACGAAAAAGCCTGGCTTATCAAAGTTGCAACCAACACAAGCAAAAATGCGGTTTTACTTAAAAAGCGGCGTAAAACTGTTGATTTAGATGAATTGAGAAGTATCGGTATTGAGGACGAGGACTCTGCGGTGTTTGAATCAATTATGGCTTTACCGGTTAAATTTAAAATCGTAATGACGCTTTATTACATAGAGGGGTATAACTCCAAGGAAATTTCGAAAATCATAGGAATATCTGCGGATGCAGTCCGCAAAAGACTCCAAAAGGGTAGAGAAATTTTAAAAATGGAGATTGAAAGGTGTAACGGATATGAATTCAAATAATTATTACATTGATGAATATTCACGATTAGTTAATCGTATTACTTATGATAGCAATAATTTTGATTCTCTTGTTGAAAGAGTATGTAACAAAGCAACATTACCGCAGAACAATAATGTAAAGTACATAATCGCAGGGGTCGCGGTTGTTACAATAGTCGGTGTGGGTGTAAAAGTTTTAATGAGTCATAGGGGTAAAATCAGGGGGATTAAGAAATGAGTAAGAAAAATAAAAAGGTAGATAAATCAAAATATCCGCTTATATACAGAGTTTTTCGACCTTTGTATTTTGTTTTCACGGGTATTTTTCGCCCTCGTATAATAGGTAAAGAAAATATTCCTAAAAAAGGCAGGGTTGTAATTGCAGGTAATCATATGTTTGTGCTTGACCCCATTCTTGTTGCAATTTCAACCTGGCGTTGCGTTCATTTTTTAGGTAAATACGAAATATTCAAATATAAATTTACAAACTGGTTGTTTACAAGTGCCGGTGTAATTCCCGTACACCGCCAGAGAAAGGACCATAACGCTCTTGTGTCTGCCGAGGAATATCTTGAGGCTGACCAGGCGGTAGCTCTTTTCCCAGAAACAACAATTATCAAGCCCGAGGGTGTACAGTTATTACCCTTTAAAATCGGCGCAGTTAAAATGGCGTATGATACAAAAGCACCAATTGTACCCTTTACTATTAACGGTAGTTATATACCCTTTAACGGCAGACTTGAAATAATCTTCCACGAGCCGTATTACATACCTGACGGTGCCGATCTTGCAGTGGAAAACGATAAATTACGAGAAAGGGTGCAGAGTAAACTTACTCCGCATAAAGGTAAATATCCATTTTGAACGATTTGTCTATTGAAAAGAATCCTCTCTTTAAATATGTGAATAGTAATAGTGTGTACGGATTTGATATACCGGATATTTCTATGTTTGGTATGCTCCGGTTCAAAGCTCAAAGCCATCCTGATGCTATGGCTTATGAGTATTTCGGTACAAAGTGCACGTATGCACAATTTATAAAACAAATTAAAAAAATATCATCTGCATATTTTGATTTAGGTGTGCGTAAGGGTGATATTGTTACTGTACTTATGCCCAATACGCCTGAATCTGTTTCGAGTATATATGCTTTGAACAGAATGGGTGCGGTGGTTAATATAGTTCATCCTCTGTCTGCGCAAGGGGAGATTAAAAGATATTTAAACGCCGTTGAGTGTAAGTTTTTATTGACAATAGATTTGTGTTGCCGTAAAATTTCCGAGATTATCGACGAAACAAAACTTCAGAAAGTTGTTGTGGCTTCTGCAGGTGAATCAATGCCCATTTTTTTAAAAACGGCATATACCCTGACTAATAAAAACAGAAATAGCTACAATAAAAATGATAAAAGATATATTTCCTGGCAAAGATTTATTAAGGAATCCAAGTCAACTATAAAGGCTTATGAACCCAAGGGCGAGGAGAATGAAAAAGTTTCAATAATTCTTCACAGCGGTGGTACAACCGGTACACCCAAGGATATTATGTTATCCAACAAAGCCTTCAATTCTTTGGGAATTCAGGCGGTTATGACCCTTCGTGATGTTGGTGTAGGTGACAGGATTTTAGGCGTTCTTCCTATTTTTCACGGCTTCGGATTAGGCGTATGCTTCCATGTTTGTTTTTGCTTTGGTGCATGTTCCATAATTTTACCATCGTTTGATTCTAAGAAGTTTGGTTCGTTGTTAAAGAAAAATAAACCTACTATGCTTTTCGGTGTACCCACTCTTTACGAGGCTATGACAAAAGCCGAGGGTGTAGAAAATCTCGACTTATCGTTTATTAAATACGCTATCAGTGGTGGCGATACCTTGCCTAAACCTCTCGAGGATAAAGTGAATGCATTTTTAAGTGCTCATAACAGCAAAGTGCGTATATGTGAGGGTTACGGTATGACCGAGGGTCTTGCGGCTCTTAGCTTGTCTGTGAATGATGCGTACAAATCCGGTACTATCGGTAAACCGCTTGTAGGTAATGAAATGTGCGTTGTAGTACCCGGTACTACCGATGTTTTACCATTTGGTGAAGAGGGTGAGCTTTGCGTAAGCGGACCCACACTTATGATAGGTTACAGGGATAACGATGAAGAAACCGCCCTCGCTTTAAGAACTCACGAAGACGGCAAAGTATGGCTTCACACGGGTGATATGGCGGTAATTGATAGTGACGGCTTTGTTCATTATAAATTAAGAATAAAACGTATGATTATTTCCTCGGGCTATAACGTTTATCCCACGCAGATTGAAAAGGTTATAGAGGAATTACCCGAGGTTGATAAATGTGCGGTTGTTTCAATGCCCCATCCTTATAAACGGGAAGTCCCGAAAGCATTTATTATCCTTGCAAAAGGTGTTGAGGGAAATACATTTACTCTCGATAATATAAGACAGCATTGTAAAAAGAATCTTTCCCACCACAGTGTTCCTTATAAATATCAATTTGTAAAAGATTTACCCAAAACTCCCTACGGTAAGGTGGATATAATGAAGCTTCAGTCCGAGGAACAAGAGGTAACAAAAGTATAAAAAATACGCCTGTATCGATTTGGGTCGGTACAGGTTTTTTATGCAGAACTACTCTTCCTGTTTTTTATTCAGTGGTTAGAACAATATACTCTCCGAAGGTTGTCAAAAAACACTATTAAAATTTGTCATAAATGCGAATTGAAAACCAAGAAATTAAGATGGATAATTATTATGTATCTTTATATGGAAAGAGGGGTAGATATGGCAGTTTTTAAATGTAAAATGTGTGGTGCCGTTTTGGATGAACAGAATAATGAAACAATTGTTAATTGTGCATATTGCGGAACACAACAAATGTTACCGGGGGTTGATATTCCGTCGGGATTTTCTGATGAGGCTGAGGTAATAAGAATAAAAAACCACAGAGATGATATAGATAAGAGTAACAAAAAAGTAAAAAAATATTTTTGGATAGCGTTTGCATCATTGGCGGTTTTGCCGACAATTCCTGTTATTTTTAGCCCTTTAGATTATGCTATGGGTGAAGGATTTTTAGGGAAACTTATAGGAGCTTTGTTTTTTTGTATTGCTTATAGTATTGCCGTGGTGTTTATTAGCCTTCCTTCATTAATAACAAGCATTGTCTATATATTTGCTAATCCTAAAACTCCAAAAACACGTAAAGTGATTAGTGTTTTTAATGTTTTTAGTAAAATTTTCTTGTTTAGTGGAATTGGTTTTTGGTCTATGACTGGTCTTGGTGGTATTGTTGCCGTAAAGGATGACTTGTCATTTGGATTTGTATTTTTATTAATGGCTATATGTAATGTTGGTATACTGATAGTTTCTTTTATGAAAAAAGATTATAAATATTAAAAAATACGACAAGTGGTTTCCGACACCACTTGTCGTATTTTTGTGTTAATTAATCAAAAAGATAAACTCTTGTTTCGTAGGGCTTGGTTGTGAAGCCATTATCCTGAATATCTGCATCCTTATAGTTAGCAAGAACCAATTTACCCTTTGATAAGTCAAAGCCCTTGGGAGCCTTGAATTTAACGGGCTTGTCACCGAATACGTTTATTACGAGCATACGCTTACCCTCGTAATTTCTTTCGTAAACGTAAAGGGTCTTGCTACTCTTATAGTGCTCCTTGTAGTCACCGTAAATAACAATCTCGTTTTCTTTTCTGAATTTGAGAAGTGCACGGTAGAAGTTAAGGATACTGTCGGGGTCCTTCTCTGCGGCCTCAACGTTGATTTCCTTGTAGTTGGGGTTAACAACGAACCAGGGTTCGTCTGCAGTTGTGAAGCCTGCATTTTTCTCGGTGTTCCACTGAACAACACTTCTTGCATTATCACGTGAAGCATAGTTGGCAAGATTAAGTGCCTTTTCTTCACCCATAATTTTCTTTGCAACGTTGTAGTTGTTGATGGTGGAAACGTCGGTGTACTGGTCAATGCTTTCAAAGGGATAGTTAAGCATACCGATTTCCTGACCCTGATAAATGAAGGGTGTACCGCTCTGGCAGATGTATGTAACTGCAAGCATCTTTGCACTTTCAACACGGTATTCGGGGCTACCGTAACGGTTAATTACACGGGGTTGGTCGTGGTTTTCAAGATAAAGGGCATTCCATGCCTTGCCGTAAAGGTCCTTTTGCCATCTTGAGAAAACCTTTTTGAGGTTTTTAAGTTTGAATTTTGTTTTGAACCAGCTGTAGAAGAGGCAGTCAGCCGCCATATGCTCAAAGTGGAACATCATATTAAGATGCTGGTCAGGACCCTCTGTAATGTGTTTAAGAGCCTTCTTGGTTGTCATCATGGGTGCTTCACCAACTGTCATACAGTCGTATTTTGAAAGCACGTCGTTTTTGAATTCAAGAAGATATTCATCAAGGTGAGGACCATGCATATAGTTCTCAATACCTGTTGCAACGGGGAACCAATAGGGGCTTGAGGGTAAGCCTTCTTTTTTTGAAATGAAGGTAATAACGTCCTCACGGAAGCCGTCAACACCCATATCAAGCCAGAATTTCATAATATCCTTAACCTCTTCACGAACCTCGGGATTATCCATATTAAGGTCGGGCTGTTCAACCGCAAAAAGGTGAAGGTAGTATTCGTCGTTCTTTTCGTTATATTCCCAAGCGGGACCTGCAAAGGTTGACATCCAGTTATTAGGACGACGTTTACCCTTGCCCTTGTACCAATGATAGTAGCTGTGGTATTTGCTTGTTGGGTCTTCGATACCTTTTTTGAACCATTCGTGCTGGTCAGAGGTGTGGTTTACAACAAGGTCCATAATAACCCTTAAGCCTCTTTCGTGAGCACCGTCAAGAACCTTTTTGAAATCCTCCATAGTACCATATTCGGGCTGAATACTGCGGTAGTCGGCAATATCATAGCCGTAGTCCTTCTGGGGGGATTTGTAGAGGGGGGAGAACCAAATAGCGTCAACACCAAGGCTCTTTATGTAATCAAGCTTTGACAATACACCCTTAAGGTCACCGATGCCGTCACCGTCACCGTCACAGAAGGAGCGGGGCCATACCTGATAAACCGCCATTTCTTTGTACCAAGATTTTTGCATTTTAAAAACCTCACTTTACTTTGCTTATTGATTTTAGTTTAACATAACTTTAATAAAAATACAACATTTATTAATTAATGTGCCAAAATAACAAAATTTATACAAAAAATTAACGAATTAGTTAAAATTCCCTATGTACTTTTTCCTTTTTGTATTGTATAATAAGTTGAATTAAAATCACGTTTCGTGAGGTATATAGATGAAAAAAACAGCTATAATTATTGTTAGTTTAACCGTAGCCATTGTTCTGACGGCGTTAATTCTGGTTACAACTATTATTGCACCTAAGTTCGACGAATGGTTCGGCTCGGACGATACAACCTACAACTATTCTTATTCAATGGTGCCCACCGCCACCATTCCCGTTGTTCCGCAGGATACCGAATCGTGGGTTGATATCAACGCTATTGCAGGTGACCTTGCTACTGCAACCGATACCGACACAAGCTCAACCTCCGTGACACTTGCTCCCGTTGTTATCGGGACTGAGGGCGGCAGTGCTCTTACCACGATTATTTACATCGACCAGAACGGCAACATAATTGACCCCAACCTTGTTAATAACAACAAAACAACCACTTACATTGAAAATGACAATGCCTTTGACGACACTGTAGCTGCTACTGATGACAACTCATTTGCAGAGTACGAAATCAACTCGGCAGGTGTTATTACCCGTTACTTCGGTACAAGTAAGGTTGTTATGATTCCCTCTAAAATTCAGGGGATTACAGTTAAGGGTATTGGTAAAGGCTGCTTTGAATCCTTATACATAAGCGGTGTTCAGATTCCTGAAACCGTCACTGTAATTGAAGCAGGTGCTTTCAAGGATTGTAAATACCTTAAGACAGTTGTTTTTAAGGACGAAAAAGCAAGTGTTAAAATCGGCAACTCGGCGTTTAAGGGTTGCACAAGCCTCGAAAGCATCAATCTTCCCATTACACCTGAGATTGGCTTGTCTGCCTTCGAGAGCTGCACTTCGTTAAAGAAGCTTGATATCAAAGCAGGTACCAAAAATATCGGTCAGTATTGCTTCGCCTATTGCGAATCATTAACTGCGCTTACCATTCGTGATGATAAAACAACCTTCAACGGCATAACAACCTTCCAGGGCTGCAATAAAGGAAAACTTATTGTTTATTGCGAGGTCGACTCGGATGTTGAGTTTACTATGAAAGAGTATGGGTTGAATACATCACCTATTACCGGCTGATAAAAAATTAAATGAGCTGCAAGAAACGAAAGTTTTTTGCAGCTCATTTTTTTAACGATGGGACAAATTATGAATATAATAAAAAGGAAAGCGAAAAATCAGACTCTCTGTGATTATTTTTGTAAATCTCAGGCAAAAATAAGGATGTAATTTCATACGGGAGAGTGATAACTTGAATATTAAAAGAGGGGATATATTTTTTGCTGACTTGAGTCCCGTTGTGGGGTCGGAGCAAGGCGGAATAAGACCCGTACTTATTGTCCAGAACGACGTGGGTAATAAATTCAGCCCAACTGTAATTGCGGCGGCAATCACAAGTCAACAGTTTAAAACAAAACTGCCTACCCATATAAACGTGGATGCGGCAGTTTGCGGTCTTTCTAAGGATTCGGTAGTTCTTCTTGAACAAATACGAACTCTTGATAAACAACGACTCAAAGAAAAAATGGGGAACCTACCCGAAAAGGATATGAGTCGTATTAACAATGCACTTTCAGTAAGCATGGGGCTTGAGTGATAATCACTTAAGCCTCCATTCTGATTCTTTAAAATATGCGGCTACAGAGTATTCTTCCGAATTTTTGTCTTTTGAGGCTGCAACGTAGTATAAATCGCCAACCTCGATGTTATTATATTCGCTTGCGTTTTTTACTTCCGCTACCAAATCGTTCCACGAGTCCATAAATCCGTCAAAAAATATATAATAATGCGTATCTTCGCCTTCTACCTCGGTTTTTCTTATGCATTTACGCAAAACGATCGTATAATTGTTTTTGTAACGTGTTTTTTTGAAGCTGCTTACTAATTGAAGTATAAATCCTATGCAAAAAAAGAAACCGATAATTCCGAGTCCCGGATGTATTGTGCCTGCACCTGCAAAGCATAATATACCTAATCCTAACAAAATAATCGACAGAACAAACGTAAAACCTGCACCGATTTCGGATTTTATTGCTCGTGGGGTCAGTAACTTTTTCTGGCTCTGCGGAATTGATTTCTTCTGGGATTTGTTGGTTGTTTTTTTTGGTGGAGTAGTTGTTTTTATTTCGGGCGTAGCCTCTTTTTTAGGCATAGCTGTAACAACGGATGGTGCCTCCTCGGGAATATAAGGCTTTACATATTCCTCATTGGTTGCAGGGGGCATAATGGTCTGCTTCTGTATTTTTCTTCTGTTTCCGCATTTTTTACAAAATTTATCTTCGGGTGAGAATTTTGTACCACATTTACCACAAAACAATTGACTCATAAAGACCTCGTAAAACTAAATTTATATTAAGTTTATTATAATACACCCAAATGAAATTTCAATAGTTTTTTGATATCAAAAGCGTTTTTTCTTAACGGTGTGGCGGTAAATTGTTTTGTGAAGTGACAGGGTCTTAGTTTTATTTATTGTGCATCTCGACATAACTTGACATTAACAATAATGTAGTGTAAAATAATAATGTAATTTTATGTCTTCACGGAGGATATTTCTATGTTTAAAAGATTTTTTACATCGGAGTCTGTAACCGAGGGTCATCCCGATAAGGTTTGTGACCAGGTGTCCGATGCTATTCTTGACGCAATGCTTGAGCAGGACAGTATGTCACGTGTGGCTTGTGAAACATGCTGTACTACAGGTATGGTTATGGTAATGGGCGAAATTACCACTAAGGCTCAGGTTGATATTCCTGCAATTATCCGCGAGGTGGTTTGCGGTATCGGCTTCGATAACCCCGAGTGCGGTTTCGATGGTAACAGCTGTGCAGTGTTCACAACTCTTGACAAGCAGTCACCCGATATTGCTATGGGTGTTGATAAGTCCTTTGAGCTTAAGGGCGGTGAGGATGATACATATAATCTTCACGGTGCAGGTGACCAGGGTATGATGTTCGGTTTTGCCTGTAACGATACTGAGGAGCTTATGCCCTTACCCATTTCTCTTGCACACAAGCTTGCATACAAGCTCACTCAGGTCAGAAAAGACGGTACTCTTTCTTACCTTCGTCCCGACGGTAAGAGTCAGGTAACCATCGAGTATGATGAAAATGATAAGCCTGTAAGAGTTGAAGCAGTTGTTGTTTCAACACAGCACGACCCCATCGATATGGAAGTGCTCAGAAAGGACGTTTTCGAGAACGTTATTAAGCCCGTAATTCCCGAAAAATATCTTGATGAAAACACTAAGATTTACGTTAACCCCACAGGTAACTTTGTAGTTGGCGGTCCCGTTGGCGACAGTGGTCTTACAGGACGTAAAATTATTGTTGATACATACGGCGGCTACTCACGTCACGGCGGCGGTGCTTTCTCAGGTAAGGACCCCACAAAGGTTGACAGAAGCGCCGCATATGCCGCAAGATACGTTGCTAAAAATATTGTTGCTGCCGGTCTTGCAGAAAAGTGCGAGGTTCAGCTTGCTTACGCTATCGGTGTTGCTCGTCCTCTTTCGGTACGTGTTGATACCTTCGGCACAGGTAAAATAGACGATGCAAAGCTTGATGCACTTGTTAATAAATACTTTGACCTTCGTCCTGCCGCAATTATTGAGAAGCTTGAATTAAGAAAGCCTCAGTACAGACCCCTTGCCGCATACGGTCATATGGGTAGAATTGACCTTGACGTTGCTTGGGAAAGAACAGATATGGCAGAAACTCTTAAAGAAGCAGTAAATAATATCTGATGAAAGCAAAAGATAAAAGGACGGATAATTCAGGTCACAGACAAAGGGTGAAGGATGCCGTCAAGCAAAACGGCTTTAACCATCTTACTGACGAAAGATTCCTTGAACTTATATTGTTTTATTCGGTTCCGAGGGTTGACGTTTACGACCTTGCCAAAAATCTTGTTCAGGAATTCGGTTCCTTGCAAAACGTGTTTTGTGCAGATTTTGACAGACTATGTAAGGTTAAGGGCGTAGGGGAAAATACTGCTTTAATGCTAAGTGCTATGGGTGAAGCCTTAAAACGAACCTCAAAGCCAAACATAGACAAACGCGTTTCCCTTAAAAGTGTCGACGATTTAAAGGCTTTAGCAAAAAGCGAATTATACGGACTGAATAACGAAAACGTTGTTCTTGTATGTCTTGATAATGCCAAGCGTGTTAAAAAGATTGTTCATATTTCTGAGGGTGACAAACGCGAGGCTCTTATAGACGTTCGTAAGGCGGTGCAGGTGGCAATAGATTGCGAGGCTTCTGCGGCTTTTATTGCACACAATCATCCCGAGGATTCATGCGAACCCTCTGCAAATGACGTTGATTCGACACGTGCGTTGTGTGTGATGTTTCGCAAGTTGGGCTTTTTGCTCGTTGACCATATCATAATCGGTTGCGATAATGAGGTCTATTCTATGCGGAGCGACCCGTTGTTTTCACAGATGTTCTATTGATACAAAAACAATTTAACAAATTTCGGCGAGAGAATAAAACTCGTAAAATCGGCACACAGAGCACTCGGCAATGTGTGCCGTGATTTTTTTATGCCTACAGAGCCGTAATAAACCGTCATAGTATAAAAAGTGGTTTCGGTAGAACCCATTATAACCGAAGCACATCTGCCGATAAAACTGTCGGGTCCGTGGTTTTTTAATATGCTTTCAAACATTCCAAGGGACCCGCTACCTGAAATAGGGGATAAAATAGTCAGGGGAGAAACCTCTTTGGGAATCCCTAAAAATGAAGTTATGGGAGATAAAAGTGAACACAAGGTGTCCAATGCACCCGACGCCTTAATAAGTTCAATGGAAAAAATTAATGCAACAAGTGATGGTAGTATATTCAGAAGTATTTTTAACCCCTCTTTTGCACCGGCAGTGAACTCGTTGAAAACGTTAACACCCTTAAAAATTCCGTGCAGTATCATAATAACAACAATAACGGGGATTATAAAATTACTTATCTCGGTCATTTGAACACCCTTTTCAGAATTATTGTCATCAGAATCCCGCAGGATAAACTTATTGCGGAGGTTATTAGTGCGGGTACTATGACCTCCGTAGGGGATTTACTGCCGTATTCATTGCGAAGCATTGCAACGGTTGTGGATATCAGATGTAAAGAAGCGGTGTTTATTACAACAAAGCGTACCATATTATCATCTGCGGTTGCCGAGTGGTTGTTGAGTGTGCTTAATCTGTTCATTGCCTTAAGCCCCAAGGGTGTTGCGGCGTTATCAAGGCCAAGTATGTTGGCGGTTATATTCATCGAAATTAATTGCCGTGCTTCTTCATCCTTAAGCTTTGGAAAAAGTAGTTTTAAAACAGGGCTAAGAAGCTTCGCAAGTGAAACTGTAAGTCCGCTTTTTTCAGCAATTTTAATAAGACCGTTCCAAAGGCATATAATCCCTAAAAGCTTTATTGCTAACGATATTGCAACGGAGCCGCTATCTATAATTGCCGTTGACAAAGCACCGATTTTACCGTTAAAAACGGCGCAAATAAATGAAAAAATTATCATAATAGGCCAGATGTAGTTCATCATTGTCCCTTAAATCACCCCGCAAAGCCGATTGCAACAGATTTTACTTGACTAAATAACTATATATTGTATAATATATAAGGTAAAATCCCTAAACTTGGTATTTTTTCGAAAGGATGGGTAATTAAATGGCTAAAACACAAACTCCGAAAGAATACGGCAACGACAGTATTAAAAAATTAAAAGGTGCCGACAGAGTGCGTAAGCGCCCCGCCGTTATTTTTGGTTCCGACGGTCTTGAGGGCTGTGAGCATTCCGTTTTTGAAATTATTTCAAACTCCATAGACGAAGCCCGTGAGGGTCACGGCAAGAAAATTGTTGTTACACGTTTTCTTGACAATTCCGTTGAGGTTCAGGACTTTGGTCGAGGTATCCCCGTTGACTACAATAATCGTGAAAAATGCTATAACTGGGAGTTGGTTTTCTGCGATTTGTATGCAGGCGGTAAGTACGATACCAACGACGGCGGCAGCTACGAATATTCCCTCGGTCTTAACGGTCTCGGCTTGTGCGCTACACAGTACGCTTCTGAGTATATGGAGGCAGAAATTCACACAGGCGGATATTGTTACGAATTAAAATTTAAAGCCGGTAAAATAAACGGGGAAATGAAGAAGACCCCCTACGAGAAAAAGGACACGGGCTCACGTATCAAATGGCGTCCTGATATGAAGGTCTTTACCGATATCAATATCCCTCTCGAGTTTTATCAGGATACACTTAAAAGGCAGTCCGTTGTTAACTCAGGAATTAAATTTATACTTAAAAATCAGTTAACTGAAACTAAGTTCGAAACCTTCGAGTATATGTATGAAAACGGTATTGTTGACTACGTTAACGAGTTTGTAGGTGACGACGGCTTAACAAGTGTTCAGTTCTGGCAGGCAGACCGTAAGGGTCGCGACCGTGAGGATAAGCCCGAGTATAAATTAAAAATGAATATGGCTCTTTGCTTTTCAAATAAGAAGCAGCTTAAAGAGTATTATCACAACTCAAGCTTCCTTGAGCATGGCGGTGCACCCGAAAAAGCGGCAAAAAGTGCTTTTGTTGCTCAGATAGATGCATATCTTAAGCAGAATAGTAAATACCTTAAAACCGATGCTAAAATCAGTTTTCAGGACATTGAGGACTGCTTAGTGCTTGTCGTTTCGTCTTTCTCAACTCAGACCTCTTACGAAAATCAGACCAAAAAGGCTATTACAAACAAGTTTATTCAAGAGGCAATGACTGAGTTTATCAAGCATCAGCTTGAAATTTACTTTATCGAAAATAAACTTGATGCAGATAAGCTTTGCGAACAGGTTCTTATAAATATGCGTTCGCGAGTTAAAGCAGAAACCACAAGACTCAACCTTAAAAAGACTCTTGCCACATCTAATGATATGACAAGCAGAGTTGAAAAATTCGTTGATTGCCGCAGTAAGGACAAAAACGAACGTGAAATTTTCATAGTTGAGGGTGATTCGGCTCTCGGTGCCTGTAAGCAGGCAAGGGACTCTGCCTTCCAGGCAGTTATTCCCGTAAGAGGTAAAATCCTTAACTGTCTTAAATGCGACTACAACCGTATTTTCAAAAGCGATATTATAGTTGACCTTATTAAGGTGCTTGGTTGCGGTGTCGAGGTTTCTTCAAAATCTAACAAAGAGCTTTCCCTTTTCAATCTTGATAATCTTCGTTGGAACAAGGTCATTATCTGTACCGACGCCGACGTTGACGGCTTCCACATCAGAACCCTTATTCTCACTATGATTTACAGGCTTATGCCCACGCTTATTAAAGAGGGTAAGGTGTTTATTGCGGAATCACCCCTTTATGAAATTACCTCAAAGGGTGAAACATGGTTTGCATATACCGAAAAGGAAAAGGCGGATGCTCTTGAACAGATTGGTAATGCAAAATATACCATTCAGCGTTCTAAGGGACTTGGTGAAAACGATGCGGATATGATGTGGCTCACAACCATGAATCCAAAAACTCGCCGTCTTATTAAGGTCGAGCCCGATGATATGGAAGATATTATCGCAGAAAAGTTTGAACTGTTCTTAGGTGACAATCTTCAGGACAGAAAAGAATATATTGCAGAAAACGGTCATTTGTATATTGACCTTGCAGATATTTCGTAATAGGAGATAATTATGGCAAGAAAGAAAAAAGAAAATCCTGCAATAATTAAAGAGGACGAGGTTAAGGCAAATATTATTGGTGCCGGTGAGGTTGTAACTCAACAGATTACGGGTACACTTGAAACCAACTTTATGCCTTACGCTATGAGCGTTATTGTTTCTCGTGCAATTCCCGAAATTGACGGCTTTAAGCCCTCTCACAGAAAACTTCTTTATACTATGTATAAAATGGGGCTTATTAACGGCGGAAGAATAAAATCCGCCAATATTGTTGGTCGTACAATGCAACTTAACCCCCATGGTGATGCGGCTATTTACGAAACAATGGTTCGTCTTTCAAAGGGTAACGAGACTCTTTTACATCCTTACATCGACAGTAAGGGTAACTTTGGTAAAGCATATTCAAAAAATATGGTGTATGCCGCCGCCCGTTATACCGAGGCAAAGCTTGAGGGCATTTGCTCAGAACTTTTCGGCGACATAGATAAGGATACCGTTGACTTTGTTGATAACTACGACAGCACAATGAAGGAGCCCACGCTTCTTCCCGTGTCATTCCCGAGCGTTCTTGTTAATATGAATAGCGGTATCGCTGTTGGTATGGCAAGTAATATTTGTTCATTTAACCTCCGTGAGCTTTGTGAAACCACAATCGGGCTTGTTAAGAATCCTGATTTTGACGTTTTTGAAACACTTAAGGCTCCCGATTTTATCGGTGGTGGTCAGATTGTTTATGACAGAGCCGCTCTTGAAGAGGTTTATAAAACCGGTAGGGGCTCAATTAAAATCAGAGCCAAATACGCTTATGATAAATCAAATAACTGCATAGATATTACCGAAATTCCCGCTACCACAACGTGTGAAGCAATTATTGAAAAATTAATCGAAAAGGTTAAGGCAGGCTCACTTAAGGAAATCAGTGATATCCGTGACGAAACAGATAAGTCCGGTCTTAAAATCACCATTGACCTTAAGCGCGGCACGGATGCAGAAAAATTAATGAAGCGTCTTTACAAGATAACTCCTCTTGAGGATTCCTTCAGCGCTAACTTCAACATTCTTGTTGCGGGTGTGCCCAAGGTTATGGGTGTAGCCGAAATTCTTAACGAATGGATTGCCTTCCGTACCGA
Source organism: Clostridia bacterium (assembly GCA_017550105.1). Taxonomy (GTDB): domain Bacteria; phylum Bacillota; class Clostridia; order Oscillospirales; family Acutalibacteraceae; genus DTU089. The sequence goes on from JAFYLQ010000044.1 coordinate 37,434, forward strand.
GTGTGTAAGAAGACGTGTTTATTTTGATTTAAGTAAAGCAAAGGATAAATTACATCTTCTTTTAGGTCTTAAAAAGATACTTCTTGATATTGATAAGGCTATTAAAATCGTCCGTGAAACTGAGGAAGAAAGCGAAGTTGTTCCCAACTTGATGATTGGCTTCGGTATTGACGAAATTCAGGCGGAATACGTAGCAGAAATTAAATTAAGACACCTTAACAGAGAGTATATTCTTAAACGTCTTGATGATATCGACGACCTTAAAAAGAGTATTGAGGATATGGAAGATATCCTTAACAGCAAATCAAGAATCAAAAAGATTATTGTTGAGGAGCTTACCAAAATTTCTCAGAAATACGGCAAGGATAGAAAAAGCGAAATTATCTATGACACCGATGAGGATGAAGAGGTTTTTGAAGAGGTTCCCGATTACGAGGTTAACCTGTTCTTTACCCGCGACGGTTACTTTAAGAAAATTACACCCTTGTCACTTCGTATGAGCGGTGAGCAGAAACTTAAAGAAGGGGATGAACTTGTTTCTTCAGTTAATACAAGAAACACTGCAGAAATACTCTTCTTTACAGACCAGTGTCAGGTTTATAAATCCAAGGCCGCTGAATTTGATGATACAAAGGCAAGCGCATTGGGTGATTTCGTTCCTTCAAAGCTCGGCTTTGATAAAGATGAAAAGCCTGTATATATGGCGGTTACAAGTGATTATAAGGGTTATATGCTTTTCTTCTTCGAGAATGGTAAGGTGGCAAAGGTAAGTATGAACTCTTATGCTACCAAAACCAACCGAAAGAAGCTTATTAAGGCTTATAGTGATAAATCACCCTTGGTTGCCGCACTTTATATTACAGATGAATCCGAGATTGTTATCACTTCAACCGCAGGCAGAAATCTTCTTTTGAATACAGGTGCAATTTCTGCTAAAACAACCAAGGATACTGCAGGTGTAAACGTTCTTACTCTCAAAAAATACCACAAGCTTCAGGGTGTAAGATTTTATAAAGAAGGGGAGTTTGCTAAGCCCCACAGATATCGCACCAAAACACTTCCTGCCGCAGGTGCACTTTTGAGTGCGGACGATACGGCAGAGCAGTTGACCTTAGAATAAAAAAACGCCTGTTCAGTAATGAACAGGCGTAACGAATAAACCGATTGTATCGGAAAGGGCCATAGGGGCTGTTTAACACGTATCTCGATACAATTGCAAACGCTTAAAGTTTTATTCGTTAATCGTATTTTAACCACCAAAACAGGTTTTAATCTTTTTTTGAAAAATTTTTAAAAAAATAAAAAAAAGACTTGCTTTTTTGGAAGCCTTGTGTTATTATAGTCGGGCGTTGTGAATGTAACACTTCCCGAACGAAAGGAAAGTAAATATATGGAATGGTTTCATTATGTTATAGGCGGCGTACTTATCGTGTCAGCAATCATTATTATTGCTACTGTTATGCTTCAGCAGAGTCAGCAGCAGGGCCTCTCAGGTGCAATTGCCGGTGGCGCTGATACTTTCTTCGATAAGAACAAGGGCCGTACAATTGAATCAAAACTCGCTATGATTACAAAGATCGTCGCAGGCGTTTTCTTTGTAGTAGCTCTCGGTTCAGTTATTCTCTTTGCATTTATAAAATAACCCTGTTTTTCAGGGTTAAAATATGAGTTATTAGCTCAGTAGGCAGAGCACCTGCCTTTTAAGCAGGGTGTCCGGGGTTCGAATCCCCGATAACTCACCAAAGAAAACCGCACTTGAGTGCGGTTTTCTTTTTTTCCTAAAAAATAAATGGGATTCGAACCCCTCTCGCCGAAGGCGAACATAATCGGGTGTTGCGTAGCAACGATGGGCAGAGCCCATCGAATCCCCGATAACTCACCAAAACAAAAGTCGCAAGCGTAAGTTTGCGACTTTTGTTTTGTATTATTCATTATTCAATATTCTTCATTCATCATTCATCA
>JAFYLQ010000045.1 GCA_017550105.1 Clostridia bacterium
ATATTGGTTCCGAGGGAATCGCCCGTTGAGCCCACACGCTTTTCATCGGTATAATTGCCGATACCCACCACGTAGGTTTCAAGCTCACCGCTTTCGGTAGTTCGTTTTTCTAATTTGTAGTCAATGCCTTCAACCAAGGTACAACCCGAATAAGTTACCTTTACACCGTCGTCGGAGGATACCCTCGTTTCGGTAATACTTCGTGGCAGAACGTCAAGGGTAAAATTCTTTGTACCGCTTACGTTACCCGTACCCTTAACGGCTATATTGTATGTACCCACACCCGTTACCTTATCAAGGCCGATGATTTCATAATCCTTGCCCTCTGTGAGTAAATCGTTACCCATATAAAGGGCTAAATCAACCTTGATACCGTTGGGTGAATATATTGTAAAGTCTTCATACTTCACAGTAATATTTTTAAGCTGACAGGCTAAAATATTGAACTGCCCCTTTGCCACAAGGTGCTTGAAGTCACCCAAGCCCTTTGCAGTAATTCCCGCAACACCTACGTTGATATTATTGCTGTAGCTGAGCTTGTACTCGGTATTAAGCGTCAAGGGTCTGTTGTTGGCTTTAGCCTTAACCTCGGGCTTAATCTCCTTGCCCGTGTAGGTCTGGTTGGGAATGGAGTCAAGAACGAGGGTTGTATATTTTATATTATTCTGAATTGCGTATTCTTCAGCGTAGGAGCCCTCGTTACAGTAGATGACCATTTCCTCGTTGGCATCCTTGAATGCATCATCACTTATGGAGTCAACACTATCGGGGATAATAATTGCATCCAATGAGGTGCATTTCATAAAGGCTTCAGAGCCGATTTCTTCAACCTTACCACCGATTACAACTATTTCAAGCTCCTCACAACCGCTGAAGGTTTTTTCAACAATGCTTACAAGACCTTCGGGAACAACAACCTTTTTAATGGGGCAACAACAGAAGGCGCTACCGTAAATAGTGGTAATACTTTCACCGAGAACAACTTCTTCAAGTGAAAAACAATCCCAAAAGGCACTATTACCGATAGTTGTTAAGTTTTTCGGAAAAACGACACTTTCAAGCCAAGTACATCTATAGAATGTTTTTGCACCGATTTTTATAAGACTGTCGGGTAAATCTATGGAGGTTATTTTGGCGTACTCAAAAGAGCCCTCTAAAACCTCGAGTCCCTCATTTAGATTAATTTCGGCAAGCTTATTTTTCGTAAAATCATCACAAACAAAAGCCTTTCCTATTTTTTTGACACTACCGGGAATGGTTACGCTTGTAAGATTATTATTGCTAAATGCGTAATCGGGAATTTCGGTGATTTTTATATTCTCGGATATATGTAATTCTTCAATTCCCGATCTGTCCGCGGCATATTTTTCTAACCCTTTTACATTTTCACCGAGATTCAAAATTTTTAATTCAAAGCCGCTAAGAGAATCGGACCTGATAACCGAATCGGTTACGGTTAATTCAACAAATCTGCTCGGCTTATATACGGTACGGTAATAATAGTCCCTATAGCCGTCTACATAGCTCTTATTAACATAACGCTGTTTAACCTCTTTAAAGCCATAGCCGTAGTAGGTGCAACCTGAAACGCATTGGTGCTTTTCGCGTGATCTGCTGAACCAATAACCTATAAGAGCCTCAGGGGCATCATCCCCCTGTGCGTCACGGCTTTCGCCTATAAACGGTACTGTCATTTTTTCTAATTTACACAAACCCGCAAATGCTTCATTATGAATTTTAACTACACTGTCGGGGATGACAAGCTCTTTGATATTCGAGCAACCGTCAAAAGCTCTGTATTCAATTTCGAGAACGGTGTCGGGAATTATAATTTCCGTAAGACCCGAACAATCCTTGAATGCGTTTTTTGAAATATACAATAAACCGTCAGGAAGAACTATCTTTGTTATATCCTTTCTTCCCGAAAAAGCCGAACCGATTCGTGTAACCCCCTCCGGTACTACTACCTCGGTGTCATCACCTAAATACTGCACAAGTGCACCATCCTCGGTAATAACAAAATCCGTGCCTGCTCCCTCATACTGAGTACCGTCAAACACACCTGTTCCCATCCAATAATATGTACTCGGTAATTTTACATCCTTAAGATTAACGCAACCCTTGAATGCATAATCCTCTATTTTGCTGACACTGTCGGGAAGCTGGATTTCCGTGATATTAACACAGTTTAAAAATGCATAGCTACCTATCAATTCCACCGTATCGGGGAGCTCTATATTGTCGAAAACACACATAGCAAAAGCTCTGGAATAGATTTTTGTAACGTTTTTGGGAATTGTGAAATTTTCCAAAGCACAGCAACCCTCAAACGCCGAGTAACCTATACTTTTAATTTTATCCGCATCCTCAATAACAAGTTCCTTAAGTCCCTGTGCATTCATCACAAAGTCCGAGGGAATAGAACTATTCTCAACTGTTTCCTTTATGGTGACTTTTTCAATCATTTTTGTATTTTGAAAGTTACAGGCATCAAGCTCCTTTGTTATAGTAACCTCTTTAAGTGAGTTGGGAATATAATAATTTTCATTGTAATAATCTCTGTAGCCGCACGCATAGGTATCGGGTGCCTGGATATCACCGAACATCGTTCCGATATGAACGCTACCCTCTGAATCTTCCATATTGCCAAAAAGACCGTAGCCCACAAAGGGTGCAGTAAGGCTTGTAATATCCGCACCGTGGAATGAACCGAAGGAAACCTTTTTCAAGGAATCAGGTAAAATAAGGGGTTTGCCATCGAAACAGGTAAAATTCTTAAAAGCCCATGCGCTTATTTCTCTTAAATTCGGAGGAAATTCAAAGCTTTTAACCGCTGAACACTCGGCGAATGCATATTCCTCAATAGTAAGAAGCGTGTCGGGTAATTTAATTTCCTCAAGTGCGGTACAGCCGTAAAATGCGTATTCATCCACGGTTATCAAGGGACTTGTAACCTCTAATTTTTTAAGGGCGGTAAATTCCTTAAAGGCTTTTTCACCGATAATTTTAACATCCCCCTCAACAAGGATATTTACGCATTTGTCCTGCATAGCCTTCCATTCTTCGGTTGAGGTATAGGTTGATGACAACTCACCCGAGCCGCTTACAACTAAATTTTCACCGTCAAAGGTCCACTCTATTGCATCTGCTGCACTTACATATGTAATAACACTCGTAGGTGCTATTGATAACAGCATCAACATCGTTAAGAATATTGATACGGATTTTTTAAATATATTTTTCATCGTTCTTTCTCCTCGGAAATATGTTAAGTGGTGCGAAGCCTACCATCCCTGTTTCAGCCCTGCTGAAATAGGGAGGGGGACCGCCCTTGTATTTTGGTTTGTTATAATTTAATTCCTTCGTGCCTATGAATATATGCACATTCGAGTTTGATCGGAGCGGTGGTGGGTAGTTCTCTTGCAGTTATTCTTTAGTTGGAAAGAACAATAAATTACTGTAGGGGCTGTGGCTTGCCCAGCCCGTGCAATTATTGATATATTTGCGGTTTAGGCAAGCCTAAACCCTACGATGATTGGTTGTTCTACGCAACCGCCGAAAAACCGTCCGAGAACTACCCACCACCATTCCGCCCGAACTGTTTTTACACAAAAATTTATCTCCCGTAATAAACAAATGTGAAACATCAGTTTTATGGTAGAATGGTCCCCCTCCCTATCCGCCAAGGCGGACAGGGATGATAAAGCTCAACTAACAACTGTTTTTAGTTTCAGTTGTTCACTCACTCAAAAACTGAAAACTACATCCTTGGTACTCCACCGTTACAATAACACCTGTTTCGTCGCCGTCCGTGAAATCCTCGGTGGTTATTTTGCACTCGCTTTTTGGAATCCATTTTTCCGTTCCGTCGCTATAAACGGCAATAACACTCATATCCTCTACCGTGTACTCATTGGCAAAGGTTCCGTATATCGAGGTAACTATAAGGGGCTCCTCGGGTTCAACCGTTACGTAATAGGAGGTTGTAAAGCCCTGATAGTAAATTCTTATTTCAGTAGTACCATCCTTCTGTACCTTACCGATTTCATAACGTCCTTCTGAAATCGGCACCATTACCCATTCACCGTTAGTGTAATTAACCCTGATATAGAAATCCTTTAAATTTATATCCTCCGCAGATTCAACCGAACTGTTAAATCCCGGTGGCGGATAAACGTTTATATTTTTTACTTCTATGGTTATTGGGGTCGTTAAGGGTTCGGTTGTCTGCACAACAGTAGTCTCGGCTGTAGTTGAAAGTGTGGTTTCCTCAGTAACCGGCTCGGTTGTTGTAACTGCCGTTGCATTAAATACGTTTTCCAGCTTTCCTAAGGCGTATTTTACAATTTCGCTTTCAACAATCATTGTTTTATTGCCGAAGGCAACAAAGGTAGTGCCCAAGGACAGAACTGCAACAGCCGCACACGCTGCCGAAACAGCAAGTTTTTTGCGTTTGTGAAGATTATATTTTGCAATTACTGTATTGATATTTATAATTTTTTCGGAAGCTTCAACGTTGCCGTTAAGTAATTCGTAAATCTCGCTTAAGGCAAGACAGCAATCATCAATAAGCTCTGCGTTTATATCTTCATAATTTTTGCTTAATTCTTCGTCAATTATATTATTTAATTCTTCTGCCAAGGAGTTGTAGAAGAAGTTATCATTCATATTTTCATTAATAATGAAGTTTTGCTTTAATGAAGCCTTCAAGAGTCGTCATCTCCTTCAAAATACTCTGTTATAAGATCCTTTACCTTTTGCCGTAGTCGGGACAGCCGCTTTGCCGTCGCCTGATAATTCATACATAGCTCTGTTGAAATTTCATCAAGGGATTTATTGTCTATGTATTTTAGTTTATATAGCTCTCTTTCATTTTCGCTTAAGGTTTTCAGCAGTCTTTCGGCTAATAAATCGTAGTCGATATCGCTGTACTCATCCGTCCTTGCGGGAATTATGTCCGACACTTCATCTATCTGAACCATTTTCTCTGCCTTTTGATTTTCACGCCATTGGGCTTTTATTAAATTATCCGCTATTTTATACAGGAATCCGGCTACGTTTTTAATATCCTCATCCTTCATATAATGCTCATAGAGTATGTAAAAGCATTCCTGAACCAGGTCATCCGCCTGGTCCTGATTTTTAAGCTTTACTAAGCAGAAGCGTTGCAGGTTTGTAAAATACAGACCGTAATCCCGCTCAAGCTTGGCGTTAGCTATTTGTTTTTTACTCACCTGCACACCCCTTTCCGAAGGTCCTTCACTCTATAGTGTCAGAACCTGCAATTTTTGACATAAAAATTTTAAAATTTTTCAAAAAACTATTTATTCTTAATTTTTATGGTATCACAGACACTATGTCTTGTCAAAAGAATAAACCGACTTCCAAAATTTATACAATGAAATTAAAAGCCCCGTATGATAAGATTTACACAGTCATTACCAAAATGACAATCTTCATACGAGGTGATTTTTTTGAAAAAATTCTTTTCATTTGCTCTCGCAATTCTTTTAAGCGTGAGCCTTTTCTCAGCAATGCCTAAGGTACAGGCAACAACAAAGCCCGTGGGTGCAGGTAGGGTAACAACCGCCTCCACGTCACTTAACGTTCGCTCCTCCCCAAGCACAAGTGCAAGTGTTAAAGCAAGGCTTAAGCGTAATGCATACGTTACGCTTATTAAAAAAAGCGGCAGCTTCTGGTACGTACGTTACGGTGAAAGCTCCTACGGCTACTGTCATCAGGATTATATTACACAGACTTCAACAAAGGTTCGTCAGGTAAAAACCTCAAGCGGTCGCCTTAACGTGCGTAGCGGTGCTTCAACAAGCCACACAATTACGGACTATCTTGAAAGCGGTCGTTACGTTACCGTGCTTTCCGAAGCTGACAATAATTTTGCAAAAATCATTTACAAGGGCAGTAAAACGGGTTACGTGCATACAAAATACCTTGTTACCCCCTCAGCTACCTCAACCAAGTACAAGGCAATTAAACTCAATGTCCCCGATTATAAGCAAACGGACTCGCGTTGGGCAAGCATTACCCTCGGCTCCTCGGGGCAGACCATAGGTAAAATAGGTTGTGCCACAACGGCACTTGCTATGACCGAAAGTTACCGTACAGGAACAACCATATACCCCCATCAGATGGCAAAAAAATTAAGCTACACATCGGGCGGTGCAGTTTATTGGCCCACAAATTACAACATCATAACCTCATCGGAGGGCTATCTTGAAAAAATTTATAACGCCCTGCAATCGGGTAAGCCCGTTATTGTTGGCTCTAAAAAGTCAAACGGCAGTCAACACTACGTTGTTGTTACGGGTGTGAACGCTACGTCAACGCTTACAAATGCATCGTTTATTATTAACGACCCCGGCTCAAGCACACGAACAACCCTTGCTCAGTTCTTTGCGGCATACCCCAATTACTACAAAATGCTGTACGTAAAATAAGCACTTTTGTTTTGTATATTGCTAACAAAATAATTCGCTTTTTTTGTATTAAAAACTCCATTGTTTATTGTAAATAATACTTCCTTTTTTATAGTAAAGGTGTTATACTATGTAATGTGTAATATTATGTTGAGATATTGTGTTGATTTTTCAACTTTCCTTATAAGCTTTTAAAGAAAAGGAGTGCAGTTTGTGGAAAAATTTGTTATTCACGGTGGAAACAAGCTGAACGGTACAATAAACATAAGCGGTGCCAAAAATGCGGCACTTGCCATAATCCCTGCGGCTTTATTTGCAAGGGAAGAATGCCGAATTGAAAATGTCCCCAACATCAGCGACGTTAATACTATGGTTAAAATTCTTGAATTTCTCGGTGCTAAGGTTACAAAGCCCGAGGACGGCGTTTTACTTATAGATTCCAAGGATATTGAGCCCCGTACAATCCCCGATAAAATGACAAGCAAGTTAAGAGCATCTTATTACCTTTTAGGTGTGCTTTTAAGCGAGTTCAAAACCGCAAGTGTTGCTTTGCCCGGTGGTTGCTACTTCGGTCTTCGTCCCATTGACCAGCACATAAAAGGCTTTGAAGCCTTAGGTGCTACGGTCAGCACCGAAAAGGCAGTTGTTTGTGCCGAGGCACCCGAGCTTTACGGCTCATCAATTTACCTTGACGTGGTTTCTGTTGGTTCTACTATGAACGTAATGCTTGCCGCTGTTAAGGCAAAGGGTCTTACAGTTATCGAGAATGCCGCAAGGGAGCCCCACATTGTTGACCTTGCTAACTTCCTTAACTCCATGGGTGCAGATATCCGTGGTGCAGGTACTGAGGTTATTAAAATCCGTGGTGTTGAAAAAATGCACGGTTGCACTTATTCAATTATCCCCGACCAGATTGAGGCAGGTACCTATATGGTAGCCGCTGCCGCAACAGGCGGTGACGTTATAATTAACAACGTTATTCCCAAGCACCTTGAGTCAATCACCAATAAAATTGAGGATTGCGGTGTTACGGTAATAGAGGGTGACGAAAGCGTCCGCATTATCTCTGAGGGCAGACGTTGTAAGGCTTGTAGGGTTAAAACCGCACCCCACCCCGGCTTCCCCACAGATATGCAGCCCCAGTTTGCAACCCTTCTTTGCACCTGCAACGGTACAAGCACTGTTGTTGAGGACGTGTGGGATAACCGCTTTAAATACATTGACCAGTTAAGACGTATGGGTGCCAACATCATCGTAAACGGCGACACCGCTTTGATTACGGGTGTTGAAAACCTCAACGGTGCCCCTGTTGAAGCCGACGACCTCAGAGCAGGTGCCGCAATGGTTATTGCAGGACTTATGGCAGAGGGCGAAACAACCGTAGGTAATATCAGGCTTATTGACCGAGGCTACGAAAAGCTTATTGAAAAGCTTACAGGCGTGGGTGCAGATATTGCCCGAGTAAACTTCGAAGAGGAATAATCAAATATGCTTAGATTTTGTCCGCTGTTTTCATCAAGCAGCGGCAATTCTGTTTACATAGCCGACCGTGACGGCGGTATTCTTATAGATGTAGGCAGAAGTGCCAAACAAACCGAGCAAATGCTCAAAAACAATAACATTGATATCAGTAATATCAAGGGCATTTTTCTTACCCACGAGCACACTGACCACACTAACGGTCTCAGCGTTTTTGCCGCAAGGCATAACATACCCGTGTACGCTTCGGCAGGTACTATTTTAGCCCTCAAAAACAAGGGTGTGCTTAACACAAAGCACGTTGATATCACTATAAATACCGATGATATTCAGATTGCGGGTCTCAACGTAAAGCCCTTTTGCACGTCCCACGACTGTGCAGACGGCAGAGGCTACGTTATAACAGGCTGTGACGGTGTTACCAAGGCGGCAATTGCTACGGATACGGGCTTTGTTTCGTCTGAAATTCTCAGTTCAATTACGGGCAGTAATTTAGTTTACATAGAGTCAAATCACGACGTAGCAATGCTTCGCAGCGGTCCCTACCCCTACACCCTACAAAAGCGTATTCTTTCAGATATAGGTCACCTTTCAAACAACGCCTGTGCAGATGCACTTACGGCACTTGTTAACAAAGGCACCACCCACGTGGTTTTAGCACACTTAAGTCAGGATAACAACACCCCTCAGCTTGCCCACGATACCTCAACGGCAAAGCTTCTTGATATTGGCGCCCTTGAAAACCGTGACTATATTTTAAAAATTGCGGAGCCTGAAAACTCAGACGGAATAATAACCATATAAAAAATGGTCTGTTACACCAAAAAGTGTAGCAGACCATAATTTTTTATTCGTTAAAAGCCTTCATCATTTCGTCCTTAATAAGGCAGTGCCCCGCAGGTGTGGGATGAACACCATCCGCAAGCCAGTAGGTGTCGTTGCCACCCTTGGCGGCTTCGTCAAACTTAGCCTGCAAGGGAACAAATTTAAGGTTATATTTATCGGCAATTCGTTTTACTGCACCTGCATGATTTATTACGTCCTCACGGAAGGCATCGTAGTATCTTTCGGTTCCACAGCCCTTAAGCACAAAGGGCTCAAGAAGTATTATTTTAATATCGGGCAGTGCTTCAATAATTTCTGAAATAAGCATATCATATACCTTTTCAAATTTCTCTGTCGCAACACCGTTACCGTCGTTAAGCTCGTGCCAAACGTCGTTTACACCAATAAGCAACGACATATAATCGGGCTTAAGGTTTATAATATCCGCCTTGATTCTTGCATACACGTCAACAATTCTGTTACCGCTGATACCACGATTCACAAAATCAAACTCGTAGGGTCTGTTCTTTAAAATCTCTGCCGCAAAAAGATTGGGATAACCGAAGCCGTAGTTAGCATCATTACCTCTTTGTCTGTCGGCATCAGTGATGGAATCCCCCTGAAATAAAAACTTCTTCATATTTTTCACCTAATTTTTATTGATAATAGCACTTTAAAGTGGTATACTTATTTATTGGGTCCGTTATAATTCTCCTCAGGAGACTCAACCCAAGGGCATTCGATTGCATCTACAACCTTGTTGGGTGCCGCCCAATGAACTGCATTATTTATAATCTTCTGAATTTCAGGAATGTAGTAGGTGGGATTTTCCTCGTGACCGGGCTGGAAGTAAAAGACCTTACCGAGACCCTTGTACCAACAGTTACCCGCTCTGAAAACCTCGCCGCCCTTAAACCAAGCAATGAAAACTGATTCATCGGGTGCAGGGATATCAAAGCGCTCACCGTACATTTCCTCAACGGGAATATCAAAGCTTTCGGGGATACCCTTTGCTATGGGGTGTGAGGGGTTTATACACCATAATCTTTCACGGTCACCGTCACGCCATTTAAGTGAACAGGTTGTTCCCATAAGCTTAATAAAGGGCTTTGAGAAGTGAGCGGAGTGAAGGGCAATAAAGCCCATACCACGCATAACACGGTTGTGGATTCTTTCAACAAGCTCATCCGGTACACACTCGTGAGCCATATGACCCCACCACAAAAGCACGTCGGTGCTTTCGAGCACATCCTCGGGAAGTCCGTTGTCAGGGTCGTCAAGAGTAGCAGTTCTTACGAAAAGCTCCTCGTCAGTTTTTAAAAAGTCGGCTATACAATTGTGTATACCTTTGGGGTAGACCTTAGCAATGCTTTCGCTTTCCTTTTCGTGTCTGCCCTCGTTCCAGATTGTAACGTTAATCATAAAATTTCATCCTTTCTTGTGAAAGCTATAATATTATAATATACCACTATTAAATATTTTTCAAGAAAATATAATTATCTCTTTTTCACGAAAGTGAAGGGCGATTTTTATATAAAATGTGAGTTCGAAACCATCCTCACATAAGCGGTTCGCCGCTAAAAAAACAAAACTATGGAGTGATTAAAATTGAAAAACAGAAAGAAATTGGTTAATTTTGCCGTTGGTGCCATAATTGCAGCATTATACGTTGTTTTAACGTATCTTGCCTCGGCACTCGGTCTTTCAAGCGGTGTTATTCAGGTGCGATTTTCGGAAGCACTTACTATTCTTCCGATTTTTACCCCTGCGGCAATACCCGGATTGTTTGTGGGATGCTTACTTTCAAATCTCCTTACGGGCTGTGCCTTGTGGGACGTGGTTTTTGGTAGCCTTGCCACACTTTTAGGTGCAATTTTTACATACCTTTTAAGGAACCACAAAATTTTAGCAACCCTCCCCCCTATAATTGCCAACGCACTTATCGTGCCCCCCGTTCTCATATTGGTTTACGGCGTTCAGGACGCCTATTGGTTCATACTTTTAACCGTTGCCATCGGTGAGGTAATTTCCTGTGGTATTCTTGGCACAGCCCTAAGAAAGGCACTTGAAAAATCACGGATTTTTGAACGAATTTAACTAATTATCCCACAGGGGTTTATTTTTCAAAAAAAGTAGAGTATAATTCATTACATATCAATATCTATAATGAAAGGATTCTTTCTATGAATATAGAGCAAGTTATAAAGACCGCAAAAAGAATACATTTTATTGGTATCGGCGGTAGCGGTATGTGTCCCCTTGCCGAGATTTTACATTCTCAGGGTCACAACCTTACGGGCTCCGATAATAACGAGTCCGACACCTTAAAGCGTATTCGTGCCCTCGGTATTCCCGTTACAATGGGTCAGAAGGCAGAGAACGTTGACGGTGCAGATATGGTTGTTTACACCGCCGCACTTCTTCCCGATAACCCCGAGCTTGTTGCGGCTAAGGAAAAGGGCATTCCCACCTTTGAAAGAAGTAAGCTCTTCGGCTACTTTACAAGGAATTTTGATAATTGTATTGGTGTTTGCGGTACTCACGGCAAAACAACCGTTACCTCAATGCTCACCCATATACTTATAGATAATAACTTTGACCCCTCGGCAGTAATCGGCGGTAAGCTTCCCCTTACAGGTACTAACGGCAGAGTGGGTAAAAGTGATATTTTAGTTTGCGAGGCTTGTGAATATAAGGATACCTTCCTTGACTTAAGTCCCGACGTGAGCGTTATTCTTAACGTTGACCGTGACCATATGGAATACTTCAAGACCCTTGAAAATCTTGAGGCTTCCTTCAGAAAATTCGCAGATATGTCCACAAAATGCGTTATTTATAACGGTGATGATAAAAACACTATCGACAGCATCTCAGGTGTTGAAGGCAAAACTATGATTTCCTTCGGTAAAACCGATGCTTGTGATTATGTAGCTAAAAATGTTGACTGGAAAAACGGCGCTTTCCCCTGCTTCGACGTTTACAACAAGGGTGTGCTTTTAGGCAGAGTGGAGCTTAGCGTTCCCGGTGAACATAATGTTCTTAACTCCCTTGCGGCTATCTGTACTGCAATGTACTGTGGTGCAAGCTTCGAGCAGTGTCAGAAGAGCGTCGCAACCTTCAAGGGCGCGGGCAGACGCTTTGAGTATTTAGGTGAATACAACGGTTTTGATATTGTTGACGATTACGCTCACCATCCTGCAGAGCTTGAGGTTACCCTTTCTGCCGCAAAGAAAATGGATTATAAAAAGGTTTGGGCAGTATTCCAGCCCTTTACCTTCAGCAGAACAAAGCTTCACCTTGATGCTTTCGCAAAGGCTCTTTCAATTGCAGATAGAGTTGTTCTTACCGAGATTATGGGTTCAAGAGAAATTAATACCTATGGAATTACAACCCAAGACCTTGCAGATGAAATCCCAGGTTCAGTATGGTTCGATACATTCCAAAAGGTTGCTGATTACATTAAAGAAAATGCTGAAGAAGGCGACCTCGTACTCACCCTCGGTTGCGGTGACGTTTATAAGATTGCTAAAATAATTTTAGATAAAGAATGATAAAACAATAAATTACTGTAGGGGTCAGGCTCGCCTGACCCGTTTTAGTTTGTTGTTATTTCATATTCGGGCTAGGCGAGCCTAGCCCCTACGGTGATTTATTGTTCTACTTTTCGGGCTAGGCAAGCCTAGCCCCTACGGATGGTTTAACCAACAAAAGAATAACAGTAAGTGAACTACCCACCACCGCTATCCCAAAAAAGTTAATTTATAAACCAACTCAATAGGACTCTCCACCGCTCCGATTTTATTAATTCACGCATCAAATTTACCACACGTATTTCGCTTTATTTATAACAAAAATAATTTCAGGGCGGTCCCCCTCTCTCCTTACACAGAGAGGTTGAGCTTCGCATTACAACAACTTTATCTATAATCGGCGTAGCCCCGAAACTTGCCACTTTCAACTTGCAACTTTATTTACAATCGGCACGAAGTGCCCCTTTAATTACGCATTACGCATTACGAATAAAAAATTAAAAGTGCCTGACCCGTGGGTCAGGCACTTTTGCTTTAATTAAACTAATTCAAGAATGCACATCTCTGCAGCGTCACCGCGGCGAGCTTCAGTCTTGATTATACGGCAGTAACCGCCGTTTACGTCTTTGTACTTGGGAGCGATCTCGTCAAAAAGCTTTTTAACGACATCTTCCTTAGTA
>JAFYLQ010000046.1 GCA_017550105.1 Clostridia bacterium
CTTGATACTATATTGTTTCATTAAATTCATTTCAAGGTGGTCCCCCTTCCTCCCGCAAGCGGCAGGAAGGCATAGCTTCGTCTTATCTTTACTTTATTTTATAATCGGCTTTGCCCCTTAATTCCTCATTCCTCATTCCTCATTCCTCACTCCTCAGTAAAAACTCCTCCTTGATTTTCCCCCGTATTATCTGTATAATATATGGGTATTTTTATTTAGGATGTGATTTTTTGGCAGAAGTGCTTGCCATAATAATGGCTGTGTTTGCCGTAATCGGCGCACTTGATAAAATAACGGGTAACCACCTTAAATTGGGTGATGAATTTGAAAAAGGCATTATGACCCTTGGTCCCCTTGCCCTTTCAATGATTGGTATGATGACCATTGCGCCCGTTCTTGCGGACTTACTTTTACCCATAATAACTCCTGTTGCAAATCTTTTTCACTTTGACCCAAGCGCTTTGGCGGGTATTATAATCGCCAACGATATGGGTGGTGCCGCCCTTGCGGACAGTGTGGCAAAGGACGAGCTTTTAGGCGCTTTCCACGGTATGTGCGTTGCGGCAATGCTTGGTGCCACCGTTTCCTTCACCATTCCCGTGGCACTCAGGTCTGCAAAAAAGGAAAATCACGACGACGTGCTTCTTGGTCTTCTTTGCGGTATTGCCACAATCCCCGTGGGTTGCTTCGCTTCAGGTCTTACAATGGGCATAAAGCCCCTTACGCTTCTTCTTAACCTGTCCCCTGCAATTCTGATTTCCGCAATTATTATCCTCGGGCTTCTTTTCCTCAGAAAAATCACAGTCAAGCTTTTCTCCATCTTCGGGGCATTTATTACAATACTCTTCACCGCAGGTCTTGCCCTCGGCATTTTCCAACAGTTAACGGGCAAGGTTATTTTAGAAAACACCGCACCCCTTATGGAAAGTGCCGCAACGGTTTTCACAATCTGCATCACCCTTGCAGGTACCTTCCCCCTTATAGCAATTATTTCAAAGCTATTAAAAAAGCCCCTTTCCGCATTAGGAAGGAAGTTCGGACTTGACGATACCTCGGTGGTTGGTCTTATTGCAACCCTTGCAAACTCCATTGCTACAATGGAAAGCTCCGACAAAATGAACCGTAAGGGCAGAATTTTAAACTTCGCCTTTGCAGTTTCGGCGGCGTTCATATTCGGCGACCACTTAGCATTCACCCTTTCATACAACGACAAATACATATTACCCGTTATTGCAGGCAAGCTTGTGGCGGGTGTTACGGCACTTGTGGTTGCAACGCTTATTTATAAGAAAACAGAAAAGTAAAAAGCAGTTCGGCAGTTTCATTTCTGCCGAACTGTTTTTTTACATTAATTCCATTAACGCTTTCTTTGCTTCCTCTACCGTGAAGCCACCGGGTGAATTTTTAAAATTCTTAATATTATCATCCCAGCGTGAGCACCACTCGTCAACCTGAGATTCAGTGCCACCAAGATTATTTACCCTTGTAAGTGACTTTATTGCTTCAACTATCTCACGTTCGCTTTCACCCAAAAGGCTTAATAATTCGTGGAATTTTCCGTACTCCTTGTTCTTTGCCTTCTGCAAAAGGCAGGGCATAAGTGCCGTACAAGCCTTACCGTGGGGTATTCCAAAATTTTCGGTTAAAACGTAGCCCACCGTGTGAGGGAAAGCCGCACCGCATATATTAAGCTCAAGTCCTGCAAAAAGTGAGCCGTAATAAAGGTCGTCGCGAATTTCCTCGTCGGGTAAATTCTTATTTTCCAAAAGAGCCTTCAAGCCCTTGTAGATTTTAGGCAAAGCAATCCTTGCATAAGTTCTTGCGATTTCGTCACATTTGGGTGAAAACCAACCCTCCACCCCGTGTGCAAAGGCATCTAAAGCCGTTGACACGGTAACGTCATAGCCCATTGAATAGGTGTATTTTGAATCAGCAAACACAAGTGAAGCGTAGCAGTCCGCACCGCTTATGCTCTTTTTCTGCATATTTTTGTCGTTAGTAAGAACGCTTACACCCGTAACCTCACTACCCGTACCGCTTGTTGTACCCACAAGCACAACGGGTAATGCCTTAGATGGGATTTTCCTGCCGTAAAGCCCGTCAATATCGTACTCGGGATTAGCCGCAGTAATAGCCACCGCCTTTGAAGCGTCAAGGGGTGAACCGCCGCCGATACCTATAATAAAATCTGCACCAAATTCCCTTGCGGTTCTACCGCCCTCAATAACCGTTGAAACCAAAGGATTCTCGGTTATTTTATTAAAAATGGCGTATTCAATACCGCAAAGCTTCAATGCACCTGTTACGTCACCTAAGGCGCCACTTTTCTCGGCGGCACTGCCCGAGGTAACAATAAGGCATTTTTTACCGAAGCCTTTAAGCATATTGGCATTTTCAATAACACAGTTTTTACCGCTTATTACCTTTGAATTAATATAAAGCTGAGGATACATAATTCCACCTCTTATACGTAATGCCCCTAAGATAACTTAGGGGCATAAATTTTAGTCAATAATCTTTTTGTTGATTTTTCTTTCAAGGGCAGGAATAGCCTTTTTGAAAACAAGCAAGTCAAATACGAAGTAAATTGCAACAGCGGCAAGAATACCTACAATAGTACCTGCAATAACGTCTGTGGGATAGTGAATCTTAACATAAATTCTTGAGAAAGCAATTGCAAGTGAAAGAATGAATGCGGGAATACCTATAGCAAGGTATTTCTTTCTACAAGCAAGTAAAAGACCGAAGCCTGCACCTACTGATGAGGTAGCGTGACCTGAGGGGAATGAGAAAGAAGTGCTTTTTTCTGCGAGAATTGCGGGCCACTCGTACTTATAACCAACAGCTTCCCAAATGGGAGCAATGGCATCCTCATAGGGTCTGGGTCTTTCAAGAATGTTCTTAAGAATAACGTTGGTGATAAGTGAAGAGAATGCAAGACCTGCGAAAAGGCAGATTCCCAATTTTCTTGTCTTTTTGGGGATAAGTAAAATAATACCAAGAACGAACCAGATAATACCGGGAGTATCACCAAGATGAGTAATAACTTCAAAAATGCCATCAAGAGCGGGACTTGCAATGCTGTCAACAAAGCTGTAAACCGCAGCGTCTATTTTTGTAAATATATCGCTCTGAAAAACATTTTCGTTGAAAAATGTACTGATAGATAATGCACAAAAATTCAAAACAATATCCTCCTATGTAAATAAATATAAATGTATTTTACTATTTTATACCATAAAAGTCAATAGATTTGAAAATGCAAAATGCAAAATGCAGAATGCAAAATTATCGGGGCGAAGCCGATTGTAATACAAAGCGTTCACGCTTTGTAGCGATATAAATCCTTGCGGATTTGCGATATATCTTACGATGCGATATACCTACGGTGCGATATGTGCCTTACGGCACACGTTAAAAAGGATTTATATCATATCGCGTTGAACGAAGTGAAACATATCGCATTTTATTTTTAAAATATATCGCGCGAA
>JAFYLQ010000047.1 GCA_017550105.1 Clostridia bacterium
TAGATTAGATAGAAATACTGAAGGTTTGGTGGTTTTTGCTTTAAATAATGCTGCTGAAAAAGAACTTTTATCTGCATTTAAAACAAGAAAAGGTATAACAGCAATTAAAATTTTAATGAATCTTTTTTGAGTCAACCTTTTCGTAAGAAAAATAGTAGCAACACTAATAAGCATAGCTACAACCAAACGTATTACAATGTACATAAATATTACTCCGTAATTCTAATAAGCTCCTGAATATTGATATCCTGGGCTAGGTAATGGTACCCCATATGTTATATAGGCATACGCATAAGCAATCACATAACCACTAACACTAGCATTAGTATAAATTGTATTTTCTATTCTATTATCCAAAATAGTTGTATCAAATTTTTCAAATCCAACCTTAAATCTAGTTAAATTTCCTTTAACAGAAAATCCGCTAATGTGATTATTGTTTTTAACAGAACCTGAAACACTTATGTTATCAAGAGCTAAATTGAATCTCATGCTAAAGTCGGATATATTAAATACTATACCAGCTGATGACGAGAAAATGAGATTTTCTTTTTCAGCGTTTGCATAAACACTAATTGGTTTTGACGAATCTCCTACACTCCAATTGGTAGTACTTGTCTTATCACCCGTTTCAACGGATATAGGTAAAGGGTCAGGTATTATTGGAGTTTCAAAATTAACAGTATTGGTCGAAGATGCACTTGCACCAAAAACATTATTACCAGTACAACAATCTACAATAACTGCAACAGTTACAATGGCAACTGCAGCAACTATAAGCCATGGAACACAACCTGTAGGGTCACTATACATAATAGGATTATTCATACAATATGCGAACATATTGTATGAAAGTGCATCTGTTATAGAAGTACCTACATACCCATCCGCATTAATAAACCTACCGATAGTAGCATCGTAATAACGGCTCTGTAAGTAATAAAGCCCGGTATCGGTATCGTAGTAATAGCTTCTGTAACGGATAGGGTTGTCGTTGCCTATGGTGTAGTTGGAGTTTACGGTGTTAACCGTGCAGTTACCCCAGGCATCATAGTCATAGGATGCAAGCAAGGAACCCGAAGCGGAGTAAATGCCTAAAACGTCACCCTGTTTGTTGGTAGTTACATAGTAATAATGGTTTATTGAACCCTTTATGTAACGGATAGCCGTAAGTCTACTGTAGCTATCATAGAAGAAATACATTTCTGTATCAACTTCGTTTGAAGAATTATATGTACACTGGTAAGTGAGCAAACCGCCCAAATACTGGTACATTACCTTACCGTTGTATGTATAGCCACCGTTCCCGTTACTTACATACATATTCTTGCGGCTTCGCAAGCCATCGGAATCGTAGTAATAATTATTACGAATATGGTCATTTTCATAACGGTAAAGCTCTCTGCCCGTCCACAAAAGGTCATTGCCAAGGTATTTTTCAGGGTTACCAATAGCATCGTAGGATATTTTTTCGTCGGTCTCATACGTGCCGTTACCGTTCAGGTCAACACCCAACAGTATATTGTTCCAACCGGTTCCGTCGTCATCAGCTGTTGTGTCATTTTCTTGACCGTAATCGTAGGTTACGGTTTTTGTTGCAGTAGAAAGGGTTGTGGTTGAATACGGATATATTGTAACCGATTCAATATTACCGAGGTCATCGTACGACCATACCTTTGTCTCATTGGCGGACTTGTTGTTTTCCCTTGTTAATTGGTACAAATCGTCATACTCGTATGAACGGTAAGCCACTGCACCGTCTGTTTTTTTGAAATCCGCACTATCAGGGTTTGTTGATTTTCTTTCACCCTTCTTTATTGAGGTAATATTACCCACAGAATCGTAATAGTAGGTATACGTATCGTTATTAATAAATTCCGTGCTGAGCTGAGTTGTGCGGTAAAGCTCACTATCACCCGTATTACGGTCGGACATTTTATACGTATAGTTAACATATATGGGTGTGCCTAAGGAAAGGGTATACTGATTAAGACGGCTTAAGCTGTCATAATCATAGGTCACGTTTCTGTTAGACGCCAGACTGTACTGAGTGGGTAAATTATCCTTTGCATATTTTTCGGATGCAGTATTGTTCGAAAGTGCAGAATAACTGTACTCCTGAGTTATTGTTCTGCCACCGATGTTATTAATCAGCTTAGTAAGGTTGTTTGCTTTGTCATAAACGTTTTCGGTAAACGAAACAGGAGCACCTGCATTGTCACCGGCATACATTGTAACGTCCTGACGGATAGCCCTGCCTAAGGAATCGTAAGCGTAGGTGTATTTGTAGCCCGTACCCGAATCCGTGTGAGCAAGCAACGTTCCCGTAGCATCGTACTTCCATTTATAGGTTGTGGAGCTTTTACCCGTTTTAACACGTGTGGTTACCAAGCCCAGATTGTTGTATGTGTATTCTATTTTATCACCGTTACCGTAGGTTGTCAATTCCAATACACCGTTATTGCCTTTATACGTATTTGTAGAAAGGGGTTGAGTACCGACATAGGTTGACGTTGTGTTTCCGTATTCGTCAAATTTAAAGCTATATGTTTCACCTTTCGTTGCCGAGCCGAACAAAATGCTTGACATTCTGTTACCGCCGTATTTACCCGTAAGGGTTTGGTCGTAGGTGTAGGTAACCTTTGATGAACCTGTGGATACGGACTCAAGTCGGGTGTAATCAGTAATTTCTTTCCCGTTTACATCCTGGTAAGCATAATATTTATTGGTTGTGGTTACACCGTTAGCATCCGTGGTGGTTTTGAGAGCACCCGTAGCCCAGTTATACGTATAGTAGGTTGCGTTGCCGTGCTCATCATAATAGTATTTTAAATATGCACCGTCATTTATACCGTAATCATCACCGCCCGTGTGATACTCCTTGTTGGTTCTTATAGCCAGAGTTGCATCATCGTGCTTCAATGTATTACGAAGCTCGCTCACAGAAACCGTACCGTTTGAGTTATACGCGGTGCCCGTTGTAACACCTTTTTCTGAGGTTGTATGGGTAAGGTTATGCTTATCATCGTAATGCATAGTTGTAGTATTACCCAACGTATCAGTGTATGAGGTCAGATTATTGTTATCGTCATACTTAGCATTGGCTTCCTGCTCTGAGTTTGCGGTTGCTTTAAGCAAATTACCCTCTTTATCGTAGGTGTAGGTCTGCGAGGGCTCCTTGACGAGCATAAGGTGGTCAAAGTAAACGTAGTTTACCTGACGGCAATATCTGGGAACAATCTGAAAATATTTGGGTGTATAGGTGCAACCCTCGTCAGGCTTACTGTATTCAAGTGAAAATGGAGTTGAGGCATACTGCCACGAGGTTATTGTAGTATTAAAGCAGGCTGAATCCTTGTACTGTGAAACCTCGGTAATATTTTTGTTTTCGTCCTCTCGGTCGTAGGTAACCTTAACGGCAATTTCAAAAAGAGCAATATTCTCAGCATCCTCTTCGGTGCCCGTAGTGTGGAAGGTACTGTTTACAGGGTAGCCCCTGCCCCAACCACTGACAATATACGTTTCCTCTGCCTTGCCGTCAACATATATTTTCTGACTGTAGCCCTTGGCAACGTCCGGCTCACCCGTTATTCGCACTGACTTGGTGCCGTTTGCCTTGGCTGCGGTGGTGATACCATTGGTTACGGTGCCCGTCGACGAGGTTGAATAGCTTGTGTTAATAGCCGACCAGCCTGTGGGTAAGCCGTTTGAGGATTTTTCGAAGCTACTGTTTTCAAGAATATTAAAGGAGTTTGCAACAGACCCCGATTCCAACTGAATACAGTCGAAATATGCCGTACCGTTCATATTACGTAAGCACAGATATACGTAGGTTGATGCCGTATCCTGGGGTATGGTTACGGTGGCGGTTATTCTACGCCAACCGTTGTCAATGCCCGTGTCGGTTGTTTCGCTTATTGCCTCGGAGCGAACGGGCTCGTCTGTTGCACCGTCGGTGCCCACGGTAGTTATCTGCAAGTGTGCACCTGTATATTTATTCTCGGCAGTTGCAGTTACGTTACCAACCTTGACGTAGGCTGAAAGAGTATAAGTACCGCCCTTAGTCAAGCCCTCTACCTTTTGACGGTAGTATGTATTACCGCTGCCCGTAAGACCCGAAACGCTAAGCTTAAGGGATTTTGTTCCCATATATTTTTCGGTAGCAACGGCGGGTGATGATGCAGAATGAGTCCAGCCCGTTGTGCTTTCGGCATTACCGCCCGTAAGAAGATTCACAACGCTTTTGCCCATTGAGCCCGTGGAGCTTACACGGTTCTTACTGCCAAGTGAGGCTGCCTCGCCCGAGGAGTCCGTGAAGTCATAAGAACCTGCACCCACCATTGAGCCGTTGCCGTATTTAATCTGCTGTGCAACGGTTCTGCCGGAGTTATCAAACTGCAATGTGGTGATAATATCGTCGTCACCCTTGGTATTGTCGGATTCGTAATGAAAACCGTCTATACCTGCAGAACGAACAACGGTGGTATTGTACTCGGTTCTGTCAAAGGTCACAATCTGACCTGATTTAAAAGTACCGTTTGCACTTGTGCCGAATTCCTTTACTTTTTTAACACGTCTGCCCGTGGCTTTTGAGGTATAGTCAAAATTAAGTCCGTAGCCGTCATTTGACAAAACGTAGTTTATTAAGCCCTCGGCTGACTCCTCATATTCGGGTGTACTGCTATTCTCACCCTCATAAACTATTTTTGTAACGGTTTCGTCGTAATATTTAACGCTACGCAAAAATCCGCCCGTAGTTGTAAAGTAAATTGTTCTGCCTGCATTGTCCTTAATTGTTTTTATGTAATCAAGCTCAACGCCCTTATCTTCATAATACGTAAAGGTGAATTTATGTCCCGAGCCGTCGGTGATGTATGAAATTCTTGATTTTTCTTCAAGATTATCCGCGGTGCTTGCGGGCTTGAAATATATGTGAATTTCGTTGCCGTTGGCATCAAGGATTTTAAGCAGGTTACCCTTTGAATTAAACCAACGCTCCGTACCCGCTTTATCTGTGAGTATGTAACTACATTCACCATCAAGCTTAAGCGTAAGGTTAAGTCCGTCCTCGTCCTTGTAAACGGTGGTTTCCTTGCCGTCCTTATCCTTTTCTTTAACCTTTTGTATGTAATGCTCGGTTCCGTCACCGTCCGTATACACGTAGGGATAATTTTCTTTATTCTCACCCGTCAGGCCGTATTTATCCGAGGGCAAGACCGTTTCCTGTATACTGAGCCTGAAGCCCTTACCCGGTGTGGTACGTGACGAGTTATTTTTACCCACGGTTAATCTTTCGTTAGCACAGTAGTTATTGTACACTGCCGAAAGTGCAAGTGGCATAAGTGCACCCGAGCTTGATAAAATAGGCAGACTATATACAAGATTACCTGTGTAATCGTTAATATATGCCGTACCTGCGGTATTAACTCCGTAGGTTGAATAACTCCAGTAGCTTTCGGTACCCTTGTTATTACGATATTTAACGCTGATGGTAGGATATGCAACCTCTGTTGTATCATATTCTGCGGATATTATCTGTGCTCTGCCAACTTTTGATTCATCGTAACCTTTGATAACCACGCCGTAGTTTTTGCCGTTTTCAAACCAGCTTTTGGCTGCACGGGTTATATCAAACATATACACGTCACAAAAACCGTAGGTAAGCTCTGCATAGTCAAGGGCGGTTGTTGCAAATTCGGGTTGGTCATTCCACGTTGGTGACAGGGTTGTGTTGTTCCAATCCTCATTTACCGTGTGAACGGAAATGAAGCGTTTTTCACTACCCGCATCAACACTCATTTGAACAATATTCAGTCTTGCTTCCTGAATAACGCAACATTCATCGGGTAATTCGGGTAGATTGAACTTAACGAAGGTACGTGTTTTACCCAAAGTACTGTGACCCGCATATAAATAGTAGTCATACGGATAACTTGCGTTGGGTGAACTTGCATCAACATAGCAGTCAATTGTATTCTGTCGGTTAATGTCCAGTAATATTGTAGGGTCTATGATAACGGGATAAACCCTTTGCTTATCATCGAGCCAATTTTTGTCCGCTGTTATGGTTAAGGTGTATTTGTCACCGTCGGGTGTCAATTCCATTGAAACTAAATCGGAATATACACCGTTTGAATCCAACATATACGGCGGTGCAATAACAGACTGAGCATTGGTATACCCACTGTCGGTATACAATACAATTGAGCCGTCCTGTTCTTTTTTAGGATAAAGAGTTCCCAAATCCATAGTGAATTCAAAAATATTTTTATCCTGTTTCTTTTCTAAAACTATGCTTTCTTTGATTACGTTGCTTGAAATTTCATATTCAAGGCTAACATCTTCAAATACATTCTCATACTTAACTGCACCCTTGCGTTTATCCACACCAAGGGCGTTTTCTTCTTCGCTTTTTACTGCGTTGTCACTATTAAGAGAATAGGTACTGACAGTATCACCGTTCACAACCTCAGCACTTAAAAGCTCCGATTCCTCCGCAATATCCCCCGAAGCATTTTTCAAGCCATTCTGAGATGTTTTCGGAGCAAAACTGATTGTCGTATCAGCAATATCAATATCAATTTCATTGCTGCCGTCTTTTGAAATCCTTGAGGGGAATTTAACGGGTATATCAGACGAAACGGGTTCGAAAACAGAATCTGTTGAAAAAATCTTTCCTGAATTCTTTTCTTCAATGGTAAAATCGTATTCCACCCATTTACCGTTCTTTTGATAATGTACGGGTGATGAATATTTAGCCGCTATATATGAACCGTCGGATTGACGGAAATGCTTGGTATATTCATCACGCAAATCGGTAATTTCATTTAATACTTCAACCTCAGCTTCCGTATTCTCTGTGTTTTCTGAAGTGTCTGTTGCTTGTGTGTCTTCGGTCATTTCAACTTCCTGTATCTCTGCAGCTATGGCAGGATTTGCCGCTGAGAAGACGCTGAAAAACATTATGGTTGCCATAATGACCGATAATATTTTTATTAACCGCTTCATATTTGCCATCCTTTCTGTAGATTTTTTGTTAATTCTTTTGTCGGTTTACTTTTTACGTATCCTTGTTGACTAAACTAAACCATCACAATCCTCCCCTTTTAATTTAAGGTTTCATATATTAATGACCATATTTTCAAAACCTTACAAAAATTTTTACGATATTTTTCATATTTGTATAATTGCACAAAGCATAAGATTTTGTATTATACAATTTGACAACAAAAAAGAGTTGTCGGCAATTGGCAACTCTATACAAAATATTTTTATGTGTAAGCTTATCATTTTCAAGGAGTCCGGCTATTGTTAATTAAACTTTCATAGCTATATATCAGTTGAAAAATATTTGCAGGAATAGTATAATTACACCAACGCCATAATCGGAGGTGAGGTCTTGAACGGAATATACATTCATATCCCCTTTTGCAATTCAAAATGCCCGTACTGTGATTTTTACTCGTACCGTTGCAAGGAGGATGAACGAAGAAGATACGTTGATGCACTTATTGACGAAATCAAAACCCTCCGCCGTGTTGGTGAATTTGCACCGAAGACTTTTGAGGCAGATACTCTTTATTTAGGCGGCGGCACCCCGTCGGTTATGAGCGGTGAGGATATTTGCCGTATTGTAGAGGAAGCAAAATTAAAATTCAATATGCCCCCTACAAGCGAAATAACAATTGAATGTAACCCCAATTCCCACATAGAAGACCTTATCCCCTATTTCAAAAAATGCGGGATTAACCGTGTTTCCTTAGGTATGCAGTCGGCAGTTGACACAGAAAGACGTGCTTTGGGCAGACAGTCGGACAAAAAGAGAATTGCAGAGGTTATAAAGCTTTTAAAGGACAACGGCATTGATAACATTTCACTTGACATAATGCTGGGCATACCCTCACAGACAAAGGAAAGCCTTAAGGAAACCCTTGATTTTGTTATTAACTGCAACGTAAAGCACGTGAGTGCATACATATTAAAAATTGAGGACGGCACCTTCTTTGACACCCACAGGGAAAGATACCTTTTCCCCGATGAAAACGAGACCTGCGATTTGTATAGCCTTTGTGCCGAAGCCCTTGAAAACGCAGACTTTACACACTACGAAATTTCAAACTTTGCAATTGAGGGCTACGAAAGTCGACACAACACCAAGTATTGGGAATTGGAAAATTACCTTGGCATAGGTGCGGCGGCACACTCCTTTGTTGACGGCAAACGCTTTTATTTTGAAAGCGACACCGAGGGCTTTATAAACGGCAACAAGGTGATTTTTGACGGTAACGGCGGTGACTGTGACGAATATATTATGTTAAAGCTCCGCTTGAAAAAGGGTCTTGATATTGGCGAATTAAAAAAAATTTACGGTGAAGCCCCTGCCGAAAAAATCACAAAAAAAGCCCCGCTCTTTAAGGAGCAGGGACTTGTGAATTTTGACGGCAACCACCTTTCACTCACTAAAAAAGGCTTCTTGCTTTCAAACAGTATTATTGCAGAATTGATATAAACGTAAAAACACCTGTCGGTACGTAACCGACAGGTGTTTAATTTTGCTTAGTCTACGTTTGCGGCTTTTTTGGCGTTTGCCTGATGCTCTGAGAAGGAGTTTGCATAGTATATGTTACCCTTCTTATCGTGTCTGAAGTAAAGGTAGCTTGTGTCGTCGGGGAAAAGTGCCGCTTTAATAGCTGCATCACCCGGATTGGCAATAGCACCTACGGGCAGACCCTTACAAGCCTCGCTATAGGTATCGTAGTTATCACGGTACTCAATGTAACGCTGAGTGTCCTCAACGCTTGAGGTAAGGCCGGGCTTGATTGTATCAAGCAGATAATCCTCAGTTGAGTCGCACTGAAGAAGCGGGAATGCATTGGGTCGGTCAAGACGGTTGTAAAGAATACCCGAAATAGTGGGCATCTGCTCGGAGTTTGCAGCCTCCATCTGAAGAATTGAAGCCATAATTATAACCTCGTCAACTGTAAGACCCCTTGCCTCTGCCTGTGCCTGATATTCCTCAGTCCACTTATTCTCGAAGTTATCAAGGAAGCGTCTTACAACGCTTGAAGCATTTTCCCCTACATAGAACTCGTATGTATCGGGGTAAATGTAGCCCTCAAGATAACGGAAGCGTTTTTCCTTGTCGGGCATATCCTTAAGGAACTCGTATTCGCTTGAGAAGTCAACGTTCTGAAGAGTGTTAATAAAGCTTGTTGCGGTGCAAACCTCGTTTGCTTCAAGCTTTTCGGCAATTTCGTCAATAGTGTAGCCCTCGGGGAAGGTAAGGGTTATGGTTTCGGCATTGGTGTAGTCACTTTTCATAGTGGCTATCATTTTTTCAACACCCATTGAGGGGCTTAAGGTATAGCCACCCGAAATATATTCACCATCCTGATCAAACACTGAAAGGAATATTTTGCAGAATAATTTGTTCTTAATAAGTCCGTTATCGTGAAGAATATCAAGAACGTCATCGTCGGTCATACCCTGCTGAACGGTGATTTCAACCGCAGTTTCGTCCTGCTCAAGATTAAGCACATCATTAATGCAGCCGATACCGTAAAGGCAGAGAATAAGGCTTACAACCGCCACAACACCTATACAGATAACGGGTCGCAAAAACTTAGGTGAGCTGAAGAAATTTGCCGCCTTGCTCTTTTTTGGAGGCTTGCCGTTAACAACGGGTGGTGCACTGCCACGGGGAGCACGACGCTTGGTATTTTCGGTATTCATTTTGTTAACCGCTCTGTTAATATTACGGGGAGGGTTTGAAAAATAAACGCCGTTTTTGTAGCCCTGATTGGTCTGCTGAGTGCCTCTGTTTGTCATATTATCAGAAACACTTCTTCTTTGTGTGGTGGCATTGGACTTGGTATTACCCACCGTTCTTTTAGGTGCAGTTCCCCTGCCTGACTGTTGTGTACTTTGGGGCTTTTTGTTTTCGAACTTACCTAAAAGCTCGTCGTAATCATTATATTTATCAGCCATTACCATGACCTCCTTTGATGTCACTTATTATATCCTTCTCGGTAATTATCATATCGACCGTTCTGTCGTATTTACCGTGAAAAAGCTCATCCACTAAATTTTCACTATAGCAGATACCGATTGTCGAACCCTTGTAGCGGGACAGGTATCTGTCGTAATAACCCTTGCCGTAGCCGAGCCTGAAGCCCTGCTTATCAAACATAAATGCAGGTACTATGCAAACGCAGTCCTTGGTGTCGCCCACCATTATATGCTTTGTGGGGTCGGGCTCGTCCACACCGAAGCTACCCACATCAAGCTCATCCAACGAATTAATATAATAAAAATTCATATTGGATTTTTCGCCCTCGCACCGTGGCACAGCCACACGCTTACCCATTGCTAAAAGTGCATTTATGAACTCGCGGGTATCAACCTCAATATCCGTTGAAACGTAGCAAAGCACCGCCTTTGCCTCTCGTACCGACCACAAATTCAGTAGCTTGTTTTTTATTTTCCTGTCAAGTGATTGCTTCCTGTCAGGACTCATTGCCCGTCGCATCTCTCTTGCTTCGGCTCGCAACTTCTTTTTTAATGGTCTTATATCAATTACTTTTTCCATTGAATTGCCTTAAGTATACCGTCGCTTTTTTCTTTATTCATAAGAGCCGTACCGATGGCGGCACCAAACTCCCATGCAACACCCGCACCACGTGCGGTGATAATATTGCCGTCCGTAACAACGCCGTCCGGGAGCACCGTAGCACCCTTAAGCTCACCCTCAAACCCAGGGAAGCAGGTTGCATTTTTGCCCTCTAAAAGACCCTTTTTACCCAAAACAAAGGGCGCGGCACATATAGCGGACACTACCTTGTTATTGGCTATACAATAATCAATTGCCTTATGAACGCCGGGGCATTTATCAAGGTTATCCGCACCCGGCATACCACCGGGAAGCATTACGCCCTGAAGTTCATCATTTAACTGAACCTCGCAAAGAGGGATATCCGCCACAACCCTTATGTTGTGAGCACCGTTTATAACGTCACCGCTGACACCAACGGTAACCACCTCAACACCCATTCTTTTAAGAAAATCAACAGGGGCCAAAGCCTCTATTTCTTCAAATCCGTTTGCAAGAAAAACGTAAAACATAAACTACCCTCCGTACGGGATACCAAAAAAGGCGTTTTCTATGGGCGGGGCATCATTTAATGCTAAGTACATACCAAACGGCACTGAGTTGCCCTTTTGGGGTATGCCCCTTAATTCAAGAAAATCCACCTTCGTTAAGTTAAAAATTACTTGTAAAATACTTTTTTCATCACCGAAAAGCTCGTGAACGGTGACGGCACCGCCTTCGATTTCGTAAACTCCGTAGCCGTTGCCGACCTTTATAGCCTTTACACACTCTCCCTCGGGTGATAAAAAGGCGTTGAAGCCCCTTTCATCAAGGGTGGCAAGAGTTATTTTGGAAAATGAATTGCGGATTTTTATATAATCATCAAAGGTAAGACCCTCGTGCTTTGTAACGTCCGAGGTAAAATCCTTTGAAAAAAACTTGTTTTTGGAATAGTAAAAGCCCTTTTTGAAGCCTAAGCCCTCGTACATTTTAAAAAGGTCTTCACTTGCGGGAACTAAGAAAAGGTAGTCGACGCCACGTTTTTTTGATATATCAAAAAGGAAATCGAAGCACCCCTTCATAAGCCCCATACCCCTGTAGTCGGGGTGGGTACAAACGGCATAAATATATAACGCCTTGTAGTTTTTAGAGTTGCTTTTAACGGTGCTTTGTAGCATATAAAGAACGCTTACTGCTGTGCTACCGTCAAAAACCGCAACGGTATTTTCGGGGATTACGGCATATTTGAAAAATCGGTCAACAACCGTTTTTTCATCATCAAAGCACTTAAGCCACAGTTGTTTTAAGGACTCGTATTCAGCCCTTTCAGGATGCCTTGGGTCAGATAATTTTTGCATAATATTTTTTAATAAGGGCCTCGGGCTGATACGAAAGCTTGGCTTTGCGCAAGCCCTCAACACCCGCATCGTCTTCACGGTTAATATATTTGTAATCCACAAGGGAATTTTCGGCAAAAAGCTTGTTAATCACCGCATAGGCTTGTGGGTAATGTGGTGATGCCTTTTCAAAGTGAACATAGAAGGTCTCGCCGTCATACATAGGCTCACCAAGGGCGTAGGCAATAATTTTGCCCTCCACACGAATAAGCGCACCCTTGAGCTCAAGCTTACTGAAATTACGGAATGCCTTGTCAATAACCTGACGCTCCGCCTCAAGACGTTGGGTGCTTTCGCCCATCATAAACCACGAGTGTGAAAACTCAAGACACTCTGATAAGTTATTATCCGAAAGCTCCTCGTAAAGGAAGTTATGCTTTTTACAAAAGGAGTTTACGTGATTTTTCTTTGAGTGAAGCTTCCTGCCACTTAGGGTTGCAAGGCTTTCACGAAGGTAGACGTAATCGAAGTAATCACGTTGCTCTTTTATAATAAGCGAGTTGCCGAAGAAAGCCTGAAGGTATGGTAGCTGAGCCTCTGCAACACAATAAAAGCTTAAATCTGCCTCACGCTCAGAGGCATCCCTTTGAATTTCTGCAAGAGCCGAGTTAATATCACCCTCACCCCACGGAAAAGCGTAAGAGGTTACGCCGTTAAAGGTGGAGCGAAGATACAAAAAGCCGTCCTTTTCGCAGAATTCCGTATGCTCAGCCGCACTCCACGAATAAAGGTTGCCGAAGCTGAAATCACACATTTTGGCACATTCACGTGGAACATACCGTTCAATCAAGGCCTTGTGTTCGATTTTTAAATGTTGCAAATCAAGCATAAAAATACCTTATTTTAACGCATCCAATAAAATTTTGTAAACCTTGTCGTTAATGACGTCAATGGGAAGGGGTTCGCCGTTTTCGGCACAGTTAACCACGCTCCAGCCGTATTTGTCCGCCGCATAAAGCGCCGCCTCACGACAGGCATTAAGAAACTCAACGTTGGCCTCGTGAACGTCCTTTTTGCTTTCGTCACCATTGTAGCGGGAGGTCATAAGACGCTGTGAAACCTCAACGGGCATATCAAGGAAAATAACCTTGTCCGGTGCAGGAATGCCGATTTTGTTATATTCAAAGTCAAAGAGCCACTCAAGGAAAGGGTCCCAATCGGCTTTATTGAGCTTTGTCATCTGATAAAGGGCGTTTGCGGGAGTGTAGCGGTCGGCAAAAATCAACTTACCGCTACGGTAATCCTCGCCCCATTTTTCGGTATAGGAGGCAAATCTGTCTGCCGCATATAACACAGAGGCGGCATAGGCGTTAACGTCCCCTGCATTCTTTCCGAAATCACCCGCAAGATATTTGCGAACAAGAATACTTGAATCACTTTCGTAATCGGGTAATTTAATCTGGCGGTAGTCGATACCGTCCGCCTGAAGACGTTTGCAGATAAGCTCGGTCTGAGTGGTTTTACCGCTACCGTCAAGACCCTCTAAATCAATAAAAATGCCCATAGAAAAACCTTCCACACATAATAATTCCAATTATACTATTATATATTACTATAAATAATTAAAACTGTCAAATAATGCTACAAAATTGTAATAAATTATTAAAGGTTTATTTAAATAATAAAAATATAAATTAACTCTTGATTTTTGCAAAGTAATTAGTTATAATATCAAAGCACTAAAAAGTGAATAGATATGGAGAGTTGTCCGAGTCGGTCGAAGGAGCACGATTGGAAATCGTGTAAACGGCCAAAACCGTTTCGAGGGTTCGAATCCCTTGCTCTCCGCCAAAAATAAGAACTACCTAATAAGGTGGTTCTTATTTTTTATGACAATATATTATGTGGGATTCGAACCCCACTCGGCGAAGGCGAACACCATCGGGTGTTTGCGTAGCAAACGATGGGCAGAGCCCATCGAATCCCTTGCTCTCCGCCAAAAACAAAACCACCCACTCGGGTGGTTTTTTTGTTAAATTGAATATCTTGTTCTCAGCAATTTAATACAGTTGTTGCTCTTTTTCGCTTTTTATGATAGAATGATTTTTAAGGTAATAAGTCCCGAATTTATTACAGTAAAACGAGGTCAAAGAAATGTTGAAAATCAGCTTTAATGAACAAAAAGACTCATACGAAATTTCTTATAACGGTTTTTCGTGGGTAAACGACGGAAGGGAATCCTTCGTTTGTGTTGGTAAAAACGGCGGTAAAAAGAACAAGAATTTGCTTTTCAGGTCTGCAAAAAGCAAAAAAACTGAATATTCAGACAATAAAATAGTAACGAGATACTCCGATTTCTTTCTTGAAGGCAAAAAGCTGCCCTTTACACTTATTTGCACAGCCGAGGTTGTGGGTGATAACGAGGTTATATTTTCTTTAGACTCAGAGAATGAAACGGGTTATGATATTCATGGCGTTTATTTCCCTGCCCCCTTTAACTCAAAAACAAAGGGCAACACCTCATACCACATTGACCCCCTGCGTCAGGGTTGTATCCTGCCGGATTTTCATTTAAAAAGCTACTTTGTTACACGATATTACGCCATGGTAAAAAGACCCATAAACGCGGCGGAATGTTATATGCCGGTATGGGGCAGAGTCTGTGACGGAAACACCTTTACCGCCATTGTTGAAACCCCCTACGATGCATCTTTTTACTCCTGCTACGGTAAGCGACAGGCGTTTATCAATTCAATTTTTTGGCAGACCTCCCTTGGCAAAATATCTTACGAAAGAAAAATACGCTTTATTTTCCATGAGAACGGCGATTACAACACCGTTGCTAAGGCTTACCGAAAGTATCTTTTTGACAGAAACGAGTTAATTACACTTGATGAGAAAATTGCAAAGAATCCTAATATAAAAAACATCATCGGAGCTCCTGTTCTTCATCATAAAATTTTCTCAAAAATCAACGAGAAATCACAATTTTACAACAAGAACGGCTCCAACGAGTTACTCTGCGCAAGCTTTTATGAGCGCACAGAAGAAATGAAGCGATTAAAAGCCCTTGGGCTGAATAAGCTTTATATCCACACCGACGGTTGGGGAAAGGACGGATACGACAACAACCATCCCTATATTCTTCCGCCCTGTGAGCAGGCAGGCGGTTGGGACGGATTTAAAAAGCTTGCCGACGTCTGCCGTGAGCTTGGCTACGTGTTTGCTCTGCACGACCAATACAGAGATTATTATTACGATAGCCCTGTTTTTGACAAGAGCAAGGCTATAACGAATATAGACGGCTCGAACCCCTATTGCTCAATCTGGGACGGCGGTGAGCATACATACCTTTGTACCGCCTTCGCACTTGATGCCGTTAAAAAGACTTACACTGAGCTTGAGGAGCACGAAATTGACGTTCAGGGCGCATATCTTGACGTTTTTGCCATTATGCAGGGTGACGAGTGCTTCCACGACGAGCATAGAGTTACAAGAGAGGAAAGCATCAAGCTAAGAGGCGAATGCTTCGATTACCTCAACAACAAGGGGTTGATAATGTCCTCCGAGGAGCCCGGTATGCAGATGCTTAATTATCTTGCACTTGTACATCACGGTCCCCACGCATTAAGACCCCAGGAAAACGGCAAAGCAATAGGCATTCCCGTGCCCTTCGGCAATCTGGTTTACCACGATTGTATTATAGTTCCCTGGAACTGGTTTAATAACTGGGGGATTCCTAAGGGCGAGGACGGTGATTTATACGGTGCTTTAAATGCGGGTATGCCCTACCTTCATCCTTACGGAAATTCTCTTTGTAAAATAGGCACCGACAATCGTACCGCAGATATAGGTATGATGAGTAACGAGGATTTAAAGAAGGAGCTTGAACGAATAAAGCCCCTTTGCGAGCTTCAGGCTAAACTCTACAACAAAGAGATGGTAAAGCATGAATTCCTTGGCAGTTATCGCAAGCAAAAGGCAACTTATTCTGACGGCACGTCAATTATTATTGATTTAGACAAAAACACATACGAAATCAATTCATAAAATATATTTAAGCAAGGGGTCAGGCAAGCCTGATCCCCTTGCTTTTGTTTTGTATCTGCTGGCCAGGCGACCCCGGCCCCTACAGTTGTACTATCGAGCTGAAGAAAAACAGAAAGAGAACTACCCACCACCCCGCCTACGGCGGTGTCCCCCTCCCTTTTTTGCCGAAGGCAAAAATGGGATGATAGGCTTCGCTTCACATCAACTTATTTTACAATCGGCACGAAGTGCCCCTTTAATTACGAATTACGAATTACGCATTACGAATTCCCATTGTCTTTTTATACTATATTTAACTGTATTTTTCATCACTTTGTTACATTTACTAAAAAGCAGAATTGTGGTATATTTTATTGTATGGAGTGATATGATGCTACAATGTGAAAACGGCATATATTTTTATGAATGCAAAACAAAAAAGAATAACCCGTTTATAGGCAAGGGCATCATTTCTTTTCCCCTTGATTACACGGTAATTGACCTTGAGACCACGGGGCTTAACCCTGAAAACGAGCTTATAATTGAGTTTGCGGCGGCAAAGGTGCGAAACGGTAAAATTGTTGACACCTTTCAGCAGCTTTGTGACCCCGGCTTTCCCATACCCCCGGTTATTACAGGCATTACGGGCATAAGCAACGATATGGTGCGGCTTTGCCCCAACCCACGTAGCGTACTGCCCGATTACCTTGATTTTATTGGTGATGATTTGGTGGTGGGTCATAACGTACTGTTTGACGTAAGGTTCATTACCCGAAGTGCCGAGGTTTTCAAAAACAATTACATAGACACTATGAAGATTTTCAGAAAGCTTCATCCGTCGCTTCCTCATCACAGGCTATCGGATATGGTTGATTTTTACAACCAATGTAACGAAAGTGCCCACAGGGCGTTATCCGATTGTTACGCCACTCAGGGCTGCTTTGAGGCTATGAGGGCTGAGTGTATTCAGTTTCACGGGTGCGAAAACAACTTTTTAAGCAGTTTAAAATAATCATTTTTCAGAAATGAGGTAAAATATATGAACTTTAAAGCATACCACAAAAGTCTTGAACATCTGCATGTTAATGCAGAGGCTCCCAGAGCGTACTTTATCCCCTACGATAATTTGCAGGATGCTCTTTCAGGTGACCGCAACAAGTCATATTATATGACAAACCTTTGCGGTGAATGGAGCTTCAGATACTTCAAGAGCTTTGAGGATATTGACGAATCACTTTACGGTGAAAATGCACCCTTTGAGGGTCTTGACAAAGTAAAGGTGCCCGGTAACTTCCAGCTTTATGACGTTGAGGGTATGGACAAGCCCCTTTACTCGAACCTTATGTACCCCTTCCCCACCGACCCGCCCCACGTACCCGAAGAGAACCCTTGTGCATTCTACCTTAAGGACGTTGAATTCAGTGCAGAGGCACTTGAAAGAGATAATATTATCACCTTTGAGGGTGTTTCATCCTGCTTCTACCTTTGGGTGAACGGTCAGTTTGTGGGCTACAGTCAGGTAAGCCATTGCACAAGCGAATTTAATATTTCAAAATTCCTTAAAGAGGGCACAAACAGATTTGCCGTTCTTGTTGTTAAATGGTGCGACGGCTCATACCTTGAAGATCAGGACTACTTCAGACTTTCAGGTATTTTCAGAGAGGTTTACGTTCTTTCAAGAAGCAAAATAAGGCTTGAGGACGTGTTTGTAAAGCAGAGCTTCAACGATGATTTTTCACTTTGCACACTTAATATTGACTGCAAATTGGTGGGCAACGCTCCCGTGCTTTACGGTATAGCGAGTCCCGACGGCAGTTTAATCGCTCAGGGCGAAAGCGAAAATGCAAGCTTTAATATTGAAATCAAAAATCCCCTTTTATGGAATGACGAAAAGCCCTACGTTTATCAGCTTTTCCTTACTGTTGAGGACGAAATAATCCCCTTACAGTTAGCACTGCGAAAGGTTGAAATCAAAAACAAGGTTTTACTTATCAACGGCAAGGGCGTAAAGCTCAAGGGTATCAACCGCCACGATTCATCTGCAGAAAACGGATATGCGGTAACCCTTGACGAAATGAAGCGTGACCTTTTTGTGCTTAAAAAGGCAAACGTTAACGCTATACGTACATCCCACTACCCCAATGACCCAAGATTTTATGAATTGGCAGAGGCTCTTGGCTTCTACTTCATTGACGAAACGGACATTGAAACCCACGGTATGGGCTACAATACCCCCACCGATTGGGATTGGATGCGCTGGTCACTTCTTTCAACTATTCCCGAGTGGAAGGAAGCCTACGTTGACCGTGCGGCACGTCTTTTTGAGCGTGACAAAAACCACGGTGCAGTTATTATGTGGTCACTTGGTAACGAAAGCGGCTGCGGTGTGAACCACCGTTATATGCGCGAATATATCAAGAGCCGTGACGAAAACGCCCTTGTTCACTACGAAAACGCACACCTTGAATTCAAGGCAGTACCCGAGGGTGAATGCTTTGCAGATATTTCTGACGTTGAAAGCAGAATGTATGCAGAGGTTGACTACATTGAGCCCTATCTTAATAACGAAAAATACGACAAGCCCTTCTACTTATGTGAATACGTTTGTGCTTCAACCACAGGTGACGTATACGACAACTGGGCTTTGGTTGACAAGTACGAAAACTTCTGCGGTGGCTGTATATGGGAGCTTACCGACCATGCAATTAACGTGCCCGACGAAGACGGCAACGCCCGTTACTACTACGGCGGTGACTTCGGTGACTTCCCCAACGACGGCATTTGCTGTATTGACGGTCTTGTTTTCCCCGACAGAAGCCCCAGACCCGGCTACTACGATATGAAAAAGGTGTACGAGCCCTTCAGAGGATCATACAAGGACGGCACCCTTACACTTAAGAGTGCACGTTACTTTGAGACCCTTTCAGACTTATCACTTAAATGGACTATTGCTGACGAGGGCAAGGTAATCGCCGAGGGCTTTATTGACTCCCTTGACGTTGCACCTCAGAGCGAAAAGGAATACACTCTTTTTGACGAAAAGGATTACAAGCTTAGCGCTAACGCCTTCCTTACAATTTCATTCTGTCAGAATACCGATACCGTATGGGCTCCTAAGGGCTACGAGGTTGGCTTCTTACAGTTTGAGCTTCAGAGTGAAAAGGCTCAGAATAAAGCAGAGGCTCTCACCTTTAATTTCACCGAGGACGACCGCTATATTACCGTTAACTGCGGTGAAAACGAGTACATTTTCGACAAGCCCTACGGCAGAATTAACTCAATTAAAAATAACGGCAACGCTCTTTTAGAGGCTCCCGTTAAATTCAAAATGTGGCGTGCTCCCTCTTATAACCGAGGCTCCGTTGACGAGTGGATTGCAAACCACCTTCACCACATTGCTCAGAAAACCTACGACACACGTGTAATCAAGGGTGAAGCTTCGCTTACTATTGAGTGTGACATTGCCCTTGGCGGTCCTGCAAACCCGCCCATTCTTAAGGGTACGGTTACATATACCTTTAATAATGACGGTAGCGTAGCAGTTGCAATTAAGGGTGATATCCGCGAAAATGCACCCCTTATTCCCCGTCTTGGTCTTGAGCTTTTACTCAATAAAGAAAATGAGGATATTTCATACTTCGGTCTTGGCGGTACTAAGGAAACCTACCCCGACAGATACAAGGCGGCAAGATA
>JAFYLQ010000048.1 GCA_017550105.1 Clostridia bacterium
AGAAGGATGAGGAGGCACCTCCTGAGGAGGAAGCGTCCGAGGATGAGGGTAAGAAAAAAGGTAAACCCAAGGGCAATAGCTTAATTAAACAATTATATCTTGACCAAGGCTACGACGGTATCGAAAGAATGCTCAGAGCGTTAGGTGAATCCTTAGGTAGCTTCTTCGGTAGTCTTTATAAAAACTTAGTGGTTGACGAGCTTTACATAACAATGATTACCGCAGGTGGCGATGCGGCAGATACCGCAATAAAACACGGCAAGCTTTGTTCGTGGCTTTTCCCTGTGTTAGGTCAGTTCGTTTCCACCTGCAAGGTGAAAAAGTACGATTTTGATATTTCACCTGATTTCCTTGCAACAAAATCCGAGGCTTACGTTTATGCGAAACTTCATTTCACACCCTTCGTGGTATTGTATGCAGTATTAGCACTTGTAGTAAGACTTGTGTTCAAGGTTTTAATAAAGGTTGTTTTCTCAAAACAAAAAAGCGACAAATCGGTAAAATCCGCTGCTAAAGAGATTCTTAAAAACTCCGAAGCAGAGGTTAATAATACAAAAAATAAAAGAAATATAAATAAGGACGGTGCTTCCAAATGAGCGAAAAATCAGCAAACGGAATTCTTTCCACAACAATCGAAAAGGTAAGAGACCTTGTAGATGTCAGCACAATTATCGGCGAACCGATTAATCTTCCCGATGGTTTAACAATCATCCCCATTTCAAAGGTTACTTACGGCTTTGCTTCCGGTGGTTCTGATTTCCCCTCAAAGAATAACGTTGAGCTTTTCGGTGGTGCAGGTGGCGCAGGTATCACAATTAATCCTGTTGCTTTCCTTGTAATCAAAGACGGCGACGTTTCAATCAGACATATCGTTTCTAACGACAATGCCGCTGAAAGAGCAGTTACAATGATTCCTGAAATGTTCGACAAGGTTGTTAACCTTGCTGACAAAATTAAAAAAGATAAGGATCAGCCCGCAGAAGTAACTGCAGAATAATTTTTCATTACAATATAACCACCTGCATATTATTTTTTGAAAGCAGGTGGTTTGTTTTGCTAAAGAAAGTATTTTCTCTTTTGTTGTGCTTTTGCCTTTTTATGCCCTTTTTTGGCGTTTTTGCCAATGGCTCCTACGTTTCGGTATCTGCCGACTCTGCCATTGTAATGAATGCCTTTACGGGTGAAGTAGTTTTTTCCAAGAACCCGTATGTAAAAAGGGGTATGGCAAGTACAACCAAAATAATGACCTCGTTAATTGCTCTTGAAAGTGAAAAAATCAACCAGACCGTTACGGTCACAAAAGATGATGTTGCCGTAGAGGGTACTTCCATTTACCTCAAAGAAGGGGACGAGATTACCGTGGAAGCACTTGTAAAGGGTATGCTTCTTGAAAGCGGTAATGATGCGGCAAACATTACGGCAAGAGCCTTGGGTGGCAACATTAAGGGCTTTGCGGCTCTTATGAACAAAAAAGCCCGTGAATTAGGTATGCTTTCCACTAATTTTCTGAACCCCTCAGGTCTTACGGAGGAGGGTCATTATTCCACCGCTTACGATATGGCTCTTTTAAGCTCTGCGGCAATACGTAACAAGGAATTCAGGGCGATTTGCTCCGCTTCATCCTTACGTGTTACTTATAATCAACCGAAAACAGAGCGTACCTTTTATAACCATAACAGATTCCTCAGTATGTATGAGGGTGCTTTTGGTATAAAAACAGGCTACACAAAAGCCTCGGGGCGTTGCCTTGTAACGGCGGCTGAAAGAAACGGCGTTGTTTACGTGGCGGTAACACTTAATGCTCCCGACGATTGGAACGACCACATAAAAATGTTGGATTTTGCTTTCAAAAACACCTCGGTATCATATCCCGAGTGTGATTTGTCCGACGTTAACGTAGCGGTAACAGGGTCTGAGAAAAGCTTTCTGAAAATCGAACCTGCAACCCCTTTGAAGCTTCACTCTGTTAAACGTTATGAGGATTATGAGCTTGTTATTTATCTTCCTCATTTTGTGTATGGGGGTGTTGAAAAGGGCGATGTGGCAGGTAGGGTGGATTTAGTTAGTAAAAACGATGTGGTTATTGATTCATCAACCTTGGTTTTTACTTCATCTGCTCCCGAAAAAACATTACAGAATGACGAAAAAATAAGCTTTTTCAAAAAGCTGAAAAATAAAATTAAAGAAGGACTGTCGTAGAGACAGACGTGAATTATGGCACAGGAAAGATTACAAAAATATTTATCAGAATGCTCCGTTGCTTCCCGTAGAAAGGCGGAGGAATTAATTAAACAGGGTAGGGTACGTGTTAACAACAGAGTGGCACAAATCGGTGACAAGGTCGACCCTAAAAAGGATACTGTTACAGTAAACGGCAAAAAGGTTGTAGCCGTTAAACAGAAATACTACATTATGCTCAACAAACCCAGAGGCTACGTTACAACAATGAGCGATGAATTGGGCAGAAAATGTGTTGCAGAATTAGTTGAGGATGTAGGTGCGGCGGTTTACCCCGTGGGCAGACTTGACAGAGATTCCGAGGGTATGCTTCTTCTTACTAACGACGGCGCTTTTGCAAATGCAGTAATGCACCCCAAAAAGCAGGTACCCAAAACATATCGTGTAACCGTCCGTTCAAACATAAACGATGCACAGATTGAAAAGCTCGAAAACGGTATTGATATTGAGGGTGACGGCAGAGAAACCTTACCTGCAAACGTTCGTATTATTGAAAAAACCGCGGGTAGAAGCGTGTTCGAAATCACCATTTTTGAGGGCAGAAACCGACAGATCCGAAAAATGTGTGAGGCAGTAAGTCTTGAGGTTATAAGGCTTAAGCGTAACTCAATCGGCTCGGTTAAGTTGGGTATGCTTAAGGTTGGTAAATGGCGTGAGCTTACAGAGGACGAGGTGCATCGCTTACAGTCCCAATAATTGACAATATTATATATATTTAGTATAATAAAGAATAAAATATTTTTATTTTAAGAGGGATTGAAATGATTAGAAGTATGACAGGCTTCGGCAGAGCGCAGGCCTCTGTTGAGGGTTATAATATAACTGTTGAAATACGTAGCGTAAATCATCGTTATTTTGAGTTTTATGCAAAAATGCCCCGTACGTATTCATTCCTTGAAGAAAAGGTTAAATCAACCCTTTCAACAGGCATTTCAAGGGGTAAGGTTGAATGCTCTTTGCAGATTGAATCAACCGCTGACGATAGCGTTGTTGTAAGCGTAAACGAGCCTCTTGCAAGAGGTTACGTTGAGGCTATCGGCAATATTGCCGATACCTTCGCTTTATCCAACGATTTAACAGCCCTTTCCATTGCTCGTTTTTCAGACGTGCTTTCCATTACAAAGGCACCCGTTGACGAGGATGCACTTTGGGCAAAGGTTGAGCCCGTTGTTAAGGATGCTTTGAACGGTTTTGTTTCAATGCGTGAAACCGAGGGTAAAAAGCTCGCAGACGACGTTCTTTCAAGAGCCGAAACAATTCTTGAAAACGTTTCTTATATTGAAGAGCGTTCGCCCGAAACCGTAAAGCAGTATTCAGAAAAGCTTCTCGAAAGAATGAAAAACGTTCTTGGTGATACTCAGATTGATGAAGCAAGAATACTTACAGAGGCTGCAATTTATGCGGACAAGGTTGCGGTTGCTGAGGAAACAGTAAGACTCAGAAGCCATATCGACCAACTTCGCACAATGCTCGGCTCTAAGGAAGCAATAGGCAGAAAACTTGACTTCCTTGTGCAGGAAATCAACCGTGAAGCAAATACCATCGGCTCTAAAGCACAGGACGTGGACATTGCACGTCGTGTTATTGACATCAAAGCCGAGGTTGAAAAAATCCGTGAACAAATTCAGAATATAGAGTAAAATTATGAAGCTTGTTAATATAGGTTTCGGCAACCTTATAAATGCCGACAGGGTAGTAGCAGTGGTAAGTCCCGATTCTGCCCCTGCAAAACGAATGATTCAGGAGTGTCGTGAAAGAGCACAGCTTGTGGATGCAACACACGGCAGAAAAACCAAGGGTGTTATTATTACCGACAGTGATAACGTTGTCCTTTCGTTTTTAAGTGCCGAACAGCTTCTTGCTCGTTTCAATGACCAGAAAGGCGGTCGTGATTTTGGCTTTGAGGAATAAGGGTTTGCTCATAGTTTTTTCAGGTCCCTCCGGTAGCGGTAAGGATACTGTTCTTGCGGAGCTTAAAACCCGCGATATTAATATGAAGCAATCAATTTCCGTTACAACACGTGATATGCGTGAGGGCGAGGTTGACGGTGTTGATTATTTCTTTACAGATGTTGAAACCTTTGAAAAAAACATTAAAGAGGATTATTTCCTCGAGTATGTAAAATACGGCTCCAATTACTACGGAACCCCTAAAAAGCGGATTGAAGAATTAACCGACGAGGGCTCTGACGTTTTTTTGAAAATTGAGGTTGAGGGTGGCGGAAACGTACGAAAGGTTTTCCCCGAGTGTGTATCAATCTTCATTGTACCCCCTTCAATGGACGAACTGGAAAAACGTCTCAGAGGTCGCGGTACCGAAACTGAGGAAAGCTTCAATAAGCGTTTTGCAATTGCCAAGGACGAAATTAAACGTGCTTGCGAATATGACTATATTGTTGTAAATGACAGTGTTAGCCTTTGTGCGGATAAGGTCTGTGCCATTATTGAGGCAGAGAAGCTTAAATTCTCACGAATGAAAGCACTTGTAGATGATATGAATTAACTTTTGAAAGGATAATAATTATGCTTAATCAGGATCTCAGCAAAGTACTTAAAGGACACATCAGCCGTTACTCACTTGTAACAGCTACTGCAAAGCGTGCCCGTGAAATTTCCGATAAAAATCTTGAGGATAAGGTTATCACAACCGAAAAGGCAGTAAGCCTTGCACTCAATGATTTCCTTGAGGAAAATTATAAAATCATTGAACCCGATGAAATCGCACACATCTGATTATGGGTTCTGATGCTTATTTTGCTTTAGTAGCAGTTGAGGGTCTGGTGTATCATTTTGATGCACCATACTCTTACAAAATACCCTTTGAGCTTGAATCCCAAGCGGTTGCGGGCTGTAGGGTTATGGTGCCGTTCGGTAACGGTAATCGCAAAAAACAGGGACTTATACTGTCCGTGAAGCCGCTTTTTGAGGCTGATGACAATTTCAGGTTAAAGTCAATTTCTTCGGTTATTGACCCCAAACCCTTATTTAATGAGGAGATGCTTGAGCTTGTCACCCGACTCAAAGAGAATACCTTTTGTACGCTTTTTGAGGCGGCAAAGGCTATGCTTCCTGCCGGTATAGGTCTCAACTACGTTATTTCCTATATGTCACAAAAGGTTGATGAAGGCACTTTTTCAAAGCTTTCTTATGATGAAAAGCGTATTTACGATTACCTTAAGGAAAAATGCAAGTTTATAAAGCAGGATAAGATTATTTCCGATTTAGGATT
Organism: Clostridia bacterium; assembly: GCA_017550105.1. Classification (GTDB taxonomy): domain Bacteria; phylum Bacillota; class Clostridia; order Oscillospirales; family Acutalibacteraceae; genus DTU089. The sequence goes on from JAFYLQ010000048.1 coordinate 5,468, forward strand.
AACAGATAACTCGATTTTAGAAAAATTAGTTAAAAAGGGTGTACTTGTTACCAACGTTGATGCCAAGCGTAAAACGGGTGATTTGACAGTCAAAAACGTCAGACTCAGTATAAGCGAAGCAGAGGTTGAAGAGGTTTTACCTCTTTTAACAGTCAAACAGAAGAGCGTAATGTCCCTTCTTCGTGACATCGGCGGTGCGTCGGTTAAAGAGGTGTGTTATTTTACGGGCGTTACTCAGGCGGTAATAACCACACTTATTAAGAAAGGCTTTGTTGAAATATTTGACAGTGAGCTTTACCGAAAGCCTAAATACGACTTAAACGGTGAAAGGGCAAGGTCGCCCGAGCTTACAGAAACGCAAAACAAGGCTTATGAGGATTTGCTTTGCTCATATAAAAGCGGTAAAGGCTCCGCAACGCTTCTTTATGGTGTAACAGGTAGCGGTAAAACACAGGTTTTCTTAAAACTTATTGAGCAGGTTGTGGCAGACGGCAAGGGTGTTATTGTAATGGTGCCCGAGATAGCCCTTACACCTCAGACACTTGGTATTTTCTACTCCCATTTTGGTGACAGTATAGCAGTTTTTCATAGTGCGCTTTCTGCAGGCGAGCGTATTGATGAATGGAAGCGTGTTAAAAACGGTGATGCTAAAATTGCCATTGGCACACGCTCCGCCGTATTTGCTCCGTTTGAAAACCTCGGCCTTATAGTTATGGACGAGGAGCAGGAGCACACCTATAAATCCGAAATGTCACCAAGATACCATGCCCGTGATATTGCAAAATACAGGTGTGTTTATCATAACGCACTTTTGGTTTTAGCTTCGGCAACCCCGTCAATTGAAACCTACACAAACGCTATGAGCGGTAGGTACGGCTTGGTAAAACTCGACAAGCGTTACGGCAAAGCCGTATTACCTCAGGTCATTACGGTTGATACATCGGGCACTAAGGGTGCTATCAGTAACGAGCTTTATAACGCTATTGAGGAGTGCCTTGAAAATAAGCAACAGGCAATCCTTCTTATGAACAGACGAGGCTTCAATACCTTTGCCTCCTGTACTGCTTGTAAGACGGTTTTAACCTGTCCTAATTGCAGTATATCCCTTACCTATCACAGTGCTAATAAGCGTCTTATGTGTCATTATTGCGGTCATTCACGCTCATATACAGACGTTTGTCCCGAGTGCGGTGAAAAATCCGTAACCTATGCAGGCTTTGGCACACAGAAGATTGAGGACGAGCTTGCAGATATTTTTCCCAATGCACGAATTCTTCGTATGGATGCGGATACTACTATGGCAAGGTATTCTTATCAGGAAAAGCTTACTGCATTTGCTAATGGTGAATACGATATCCTTTTAGGC
>JAFYLQ010000049.1 GCA_017550105.1 Clostridia bacterium
ATTCTTTATGATATCGTAGCAGGCCTTGGCCACGCGCATATTCTTCTCATAAGTATTATGCCCCTTGATTTCAAGAATCAGTTTTGTCGCCGGATACTTCTTGGCCTGAACCACATATTCCTCCAGTGTAGGAAGGCCTTCCCCGTTGCAAAGCTTGTATGGCTTGAGCTGCTCATATGTACATTCATCAACTCGGAGACCTTTGAATCCGACATTATCCGGATGATCGGTTGTACCTGCTTATGCTAACGGTGGCGAAATCTTCATTCTTGATATGGGCTCACCCGTTAAAATCCGTGAGCTTGCCGAGAACCTTATCAGACTTTCAGGCCACGTGCCCGGTGAAGATATTGAAATTAAATATACAGGTCTTCGCGACGGTGAAAAGCTTTATGAGGAGCTTCTTATCAGCGAAGAAGGTATTCAGAAAACTCAGAACAACCTTATCTACATAGCAAGACCTATGGAATTTGACTCCGAAAGACTTTTCAACCGCATTGACTATATGCGTGGGATTATGGAGGGAGCTTCAGGTCGCGAAATCGTAGATGTTGTTAAAGAGCTTGTTCCCACCTTCAATCCTCAGAACGTTGCCTTCAAGGATGATGTTGAGGAAAAGAACGAAGCTAAGGAAGAGGTTCACGCATAATTAAAATTAAAACTACCAAGGAGGGTCGGGTATGAAAATTTTAGTTATAAGCCAATATTATTATCCCGAGCCCTTCAAGGTTCACGACGTTTGTGAAGCCTTGGTGGCAGAGGGTCACGAGGTGGACGTTGTAACCTCATTCCCCAATTACCCTATGGGTGAAATTTATGAGGGCTACAGAAATGGTGAGCACAAGGACGAAAGCATCAACGGTGTAAACGTGCACCGAGTTTTCACCATAGGCAGAAAAACAGGCTTTTTGTGGAGAACGATAAACTATTACACCTATTCCTTCGCATCCTCACGCTACGTGAAGAAGCTTAAAAATGAGTACGACGTAGTTTTCGTTTATCAGCTGTCACCCGTGCTTATGACAAACGCCGCCATAAAATACAAGAAAAAGCACAACAAAAAATTACTTTTATACTGCCTCGACCTCTGGCCCGACAGCCTGACCTTGGGCGGTGTAAAAAAAGATAGCCTGATTTATAATTATTACAAAAGAAAATCCCAAAAAATCTATAGCTCGGCGGATAAGATTCTTGTTTCGTCAAAAATGTTTGAACAATATTTTGATGAAATGTTCAAAATTAGTGGTGAAGCAATAGATTATTTACCGCAGTATGCAGAGGATGTCTTTGTTCCGCATTCTAAAAAGAATGATGATGTAACGGAGATAACCTTTGCAGGGAATATCGGCACTACACAGAGTATTGAAACAATACTTTATGCTGCCCAAAAGCTTAAGGACGAGAAAATCAGATTTAATTTTTACGGTGATGGCTCGGGACTTGCTCAGCTTAAAGCCTTAGCAAATCAGCTCAAACTCGAAAACGTTGCTTTTTATGGGCGTATTCCTCTTGAGGAGGTTGCTCGTAAATATGCTGAAAGTGACGGACTTATTGTTACACTTTCCGACAATCCCGTGCTTTCAATGTCCTTCCCCGGTAAAATTCAGTCCTATATGGCGGCAGGTAAACCAATCATAGGTGCAATTAACGGCGAAGCGGCAGAAATTATTAAGGAAGCCCGCTGCGGTTTTTATACCAAGGCGGAAGATGTGGACGGACTTGTGGAATGTATAAGCGATTTTATGAAGTCCGATAAAAATCGCTTAGGTGAAAATGCCCGCAGGTATTACGAACAAAATTTCCAAAAAGCAGATTTTATAAAAAGACTTTCAGCGGAATTGGAAAAATTAAGGTGATTTTGTGAAAATACTCATTATAGGTTTCGCAAAAATTAAATATATGCCCTATCTTGATTTGTATCTTGAAAATTTGGACAGGGAAAATAATGACATTCATCTTATTTATTGGAATCGGGATTTGAAGGAAGAAAATCTTTCGAAGCTCGAGGGTATAACCCTCCACGAATTTTCATCATTTCAGGAAGATGAGGTTGCAAAGCTCGAGAAGCTTGAGAATTTTAAAAAGTTTAGAGATTTTGCGGTTTCGGTTTTAAAGGAAAAATTTGATTTTATAATTGTGCTTCATTCACTCCCGGGGGTACTTCTTTCAAGGGAACTGGTAAGCGGATATAAAAACCGATTTATTTTTGATTATCGTGATTTCACCTATGAGAACTTTTTGCCGTATAAGTCAATTATTCACACACTCGTGAATAATTCTTATAAAACCTTTGTTAGCAGTGATGCTTTCAGAGCCTTTCTGCCCAACAACAAAAAAATTCATACCTCCCACAATATTTCAACAAGGGATATTGAAAACCAAAGAAGTATTGAAAAAGCACAAAGCCCGAAAATCCGTATCGGCTTTTGGGGCTTTATAAGGGAAGAAAAGACAAATCTTGAAATTATAAAAAGATTAACAAATGACGAAAGATTTGAACTGCATTACTACGGCAGGGAGCAGGATGTTTGCAAGGCTTTGAAGAAAGCGACTACAGACAGTGCACAAAACGTATATTTCCACGGGGAATATACGCCTGATGAGAAAATTAATTTTGTCAAAAATACGGATTTGATTCACAATATATACGGCGACAGTAATATGAATCTTGCCGTAAGTAATAAATATTATGACGGTTTGGTTTTTGAAATACCCCAGCTTGTAATGAAAAACTCATATATGGGTGTGCTTGTAAGCAACAATGGTATCGGTAAGGTGGTTAATCCTAAGGACGAAGCCTTTGCCGATGAGGTTTATGAGTATTATAAATCAATAAATCAAGCAAAATTCAAAAGAAATTGCCGTGAGGCTTTGGAGAGAGTTAAAGCCCAACAGAGCACCGTAACGGATATTGTAAAAAACCTAAAAGAATGAGGAAGATTAAATGCCTGAAGTAAGTGTTATTGTTGCCACATACAAGCGAGAGCTTGAATTAAAAAGAGCTCTTGAATCACTTAAAGAGCAACAATTTAAAAACTTTGAAACTATTATAGTTGATGATAACGCAGACCTTGATTTTAATGACAAGGTTCGTGTTGTCGTTGACACATTTAAGGCTGAAAATCCTCAGATGGCAATAACTCTTATAACAAACCCCAAAAATATGGGCTCTGCCGAAACCAGAAATATCGGCATAAATGCTTCAAGGGGTGAATATATCACCTTCCTTGATGACGATGATATTTATCTTCCCCCAAAAATCCAAAAACAACTTGAGTTTATGAAAAAAGGGGATTTTGACTATTCCCTTACAGACCTTGATTTATATAACGAAAAAGGAATTCTTATCAGAAAGCGTGTAAGAGGCTTTATTAAGGATACATCCTACGAAGCTCTTTTCAGATACCATCTTATGTATCATCTTACAGGTACGGATGCTATGATGTTCAAAAAAGAATATCTTAAAAAAATCGAAGGCTTCGCACCTATAAACGTGGGTGATGAATTCTACCTTATGACAAGGGCAATTAACCAAAAGGGTAAATTCGGGTATCTTCCCGGTTGTGATATAAAAGCATATGTGCACACGGGTGAAAATGGTTTATCAAGCGGTGAAGGTAAGATTATCGGCGAAAACAATCTTTACGAATACAAAAAGGGATTTTTCTCCGAGCTTGATAAAAAGACCATACGCTACATAAAAATGCGACACCGAGCAGTACTTGCTTTTGCCGAGGTTCGTCGCAAGAAATATTTTAACTTCATAAAGCACGCCACAAAATCATTTTTATACTCGCCCTATTCCTGTATAAAAATGTTCCTCTTTGAGAGGTAAGCAAATGGAAAAGAAAAAAATCGGTGTTGCGACGGTTTTTACAGGCTTCAATTACGGCTCCGCACTACAAGCTTTTGCCACAAAGACCCTGCTTTCCGAAATGGGTTATGATGGCGAGATTTTAAAACTCGGCGGTAGCCTTTTACCCGGCAGGGACGTGAGAATAAAAAAGACCATAACGGTGCTTCTTCGCTCAAGTCTTCACCCGGGTGGTATGAAAAGCCTTAAAAACTACGGCGACAGTATCAAAAAGCCTTTATCTTCACAAAGCAGAGAGATGTTCAGACAATTTGCCGACTACAAGCTTTGCCCATGTGAGGTAAAGTACAAGGATTTAAAAAAATCGGCTCGGTCCGATGAATATTACACCTTCCTTTGCGGAAGTGACCAGGTGTGGAATTCAGCCGTGTTTTACGTGGACCCTTTCTACTATCTGCGATTTGCTCCCGAGGAAAAAAGAGTAGCCTTTGCACCAAGTTTCGGCAGGGATTTTGTTCCGAAATATAACAAGCGAAAAATAAAAAAATATGTTTCGGGAATAAAACACAAATCCGTAAGAGAAGAATCGGGAGTTCAGCTTATAAAAGAGTTAACTGGGGATACTGCACAGGTGCTTATAGATCCCACTCTTGTTCTCACTCCCGAAGAATGGACAAAAGCTTTAAAAATAAAAGAGACAGGACAAGAAAAATACCTTCTGGCGTATTTTCTTGACGAGCCATCTCCAAAGGCAAAGAAAGCCGTAATGGAAATCAGTGAAAAATACGGCTTGAAAATAATCGGCTTACCATATAGTTTTGACGGTATCGAATGGGCGTCAAATATAGCTTATGCAGGACCCTCAGAATTTGTTGAGTATATAAAAAATGCAAGCTTCGTATGTACGGATTCATTCCACGGCACGGCATTTTCCTTGAATTTCAATATTCCTTTTTACACATTTGAAAGAAATTACGGTAATGCGGGCAAGCAGTCCGCGCGAATTCAATCGATTCTCGGTATTGTATCCGAAAGCGGAAGATACGAGCCTGAAAATATAGAAAAGCCCTTTGACATTTCTTTCGAAAAAGTGAATATGGTGTTGGAAGAGCAGAGAGAAAAATCAAAAAAATATCTCAGCGATATTATTCCTTTAGCAAATGGTAAAAAAACGGAAGAAAAAACAGGGATTCTTGAAAAAGGTAATATCCGTGACTGTACCGGTTGCGGTGTTTGTGAAGCCGTTTGTCCTGTTGGTGCAATTAAAATTGCTGAAGGCGGCGAGGGCTTCTATACCCCTGTTATCGACGAAGAGAAATGCACCAATTGCGGTATATGTAAAAAATCCTGCTATAAATTTGATGAAGCGTTCACAACCAAGGAAAATGAAGATTACGAATGCTACGGTGCGGTAAATAAGAATAAAAAGGAGCTTTTAACCGCTTCTTCTGGCGGTGTATCCGTTGAGCTTATGAAAGCCGCATTGAAAGATGGTTATTTTGTAGTCGGTGTGGCTTATGATGTGAAAGAAAACCGAGCCGTTACAAAAATTGCAAAAACACAAGCAGAGCTTGAAGCATTTAAGGGTTCAAAATATTTTCAAAGCTATACTGCAGAGGCTTTTAAAGAAATTCTTTCAGATAAATCCGAGCAGAAATATGCAGTTTTCGGCACACCCTGTCAAATTTACGCTTTAAGCAAAGCGGCAGAGCAGAAAAAAATCAGTCACAGGTTCCTTTTTATTGATATTTTCTGCCACGGTTGTCCTTCACTTAAATTGTGGGATAAATATCTTCAGTACGTAAAAGAAAAAAAGCATACGAACGATTTTTCAAAAATCATTTTCCGTAGCAAAACCCACGGTTGGCACGAATACTGCTTCGATTTCTTTACAACGGGCAAAAGTTTTTCCAGTTCAAAGTACAATGACCCCTTCCACGAAATGTTCTTTGGGCTTGACGCTATGAACAAGGCCTGCTATGACTGTGTTGCAAGAAGCACTGTGGAAAAAACCGACATAAGAATCGGTGATTTCTGGGGCAAGCGTCACGATATGAACACAAAGGGCGTTTCAGCAGTTGTTATTGCAAGTGAAAAGGGTAAAAAGCTTTTTGATAGTGTTAAGGATTCTTTTGATATTGAAAAAGCGGATTTTAATGAAATTATAAGTGAACAGTCCTACAAGAAAATTCACAAGGTTAATTTCAAAAGACGCGAGGAAACTCTTTCGCTGTTGTCGGGAGAGAAAAAACTTACCGAGATAGTCAGAGAAAGAAGAAAAAAACTTTCTTTCTTTGAAAATCTTAAAAGAAAAATCAAAAGTACTCTTAAATATTTGCCAGAAGGTATATATTTAAAAATAAAAACGAAATTAAGGTAATCAAAATGTCAGAATTTCAGATTTTGTGCGTTACGATGCATCAGAATGATTTTTCAAAGCTTAAAGAAATGAATGTTCATTCTGATATTGTCTATGCCAATCAATGCGACAAAACCTCTTACGAGGAAATAGAATTTGAGGGACATACGGCAAAAATGATATCCACTCAAACGAGGGGAGTTGGTATCAACAGAAATCTTGTGCTCACGTATGCAGAAGGTGATATCTGCCTTATGGCGGATGATGATGTTTGCTATGCGGATGATGCAAAGGAAAGAATATTAAAGGAATTTAAAGCTCACCCCGATGCAGATGTAATTATTTTTCATTTCGATTCAAATGACCCCCACAGGAAACCGCCAAAGTATAATGAAACAAAAAAATGGCCTAAATTTGCCACAACACCTTGGGGTGCAGTAAGAATTGCATTCAGACTGAGTTCTGTAAGAAAAGCGAATGTGTGGTTTACCACTCTTTTCGGCGGCGGATGTCTTTTTCCCTCGGGTGAGGACAGTATGTGGATAAAGGATTTAAGAAAAGCGGGTCTTACATTCTACGTTTCAAAGGAAACAATAGGCACGGTTTCATACGAAACCTCAACATGGTTTACGGGATATGATGAAAAGTACTTTTACGGTGTGGGTGCCTGTTTTACCGCCATAAACCCCAAAACAACCCTTTTCAAATATATTTATATGGCGTTAAGGACAAGGGGCAAGGGAAAGCTTTCTGTTTCTCAGAAGCTTAGTTGGATGAAGCAGGGCAAAAAAGGTTATGCAGATTTGTTGTCCTTTGAGGAATACAAAAATAAATATATAAAATAAATTACAGAAGGGAAGGTAAATATGAGTCTTGATGTTTTGTTTTTAGGCAAGCTTTTTCCTCGTGAAAAAGAGCAGGAAATAAAGTCTAAAATGAAAACAGGTATGCAGGATGCGGCAAATGCTCTGCAGTGGAATATCATAGACGGCTTTGAAGAAAACGACTTCGGCACAATGAAAATTATAAATTACCTTCCTGTGGATGCTTACCCCAACGGTTACACCGATAAATTTATTGAGGGCTTTACCTTTCAGCATACCGAAAAATACAAAGCCGACGATATTAACGTTAAATGCTGCAATATTTTTGGAATCAAAAGATTTATAAACAACTTGTATTTCAGAAAATATATAAAAAAGTGGGCAAAACAGGAAAACGGCAAAAAGAAGGTTATTTTGTCATACACCGCAAACTCAATGTTTTTAGGTCTTGTAAAGCTTGCAAAGAAATATAACAAAAATATTACGGCAGGTTGTATTATTGCGGATATTCCGGAGTTTGCAACGGCTCGTGACGTAACGGGATTAAAGAAGCTATATCATAGCTATCAGGTAAAAAAATGTGCAAGTCTTTACGGAATTGTGGACCGCTTTGTGCTTCTTACGGAGCAGATGGCAGAAAAGCTGAAAATAACCTCACCCCATATTGTGGTTGAGGGTATTGCCACAACGGACGAAGCAGTTGTTAACGAAACAATTTCAGACACCTTGAAAAATGACCGATACATTTTATACTCGGGAACACTCAATTATAAGTTCGGTATCGGCACACTTCTTGAAGCCTTTGAAAAAACAGAAGATAAAAATTTAAAATTAGTTATCTGTGGCTTTGGCGAAGCAGAGGAAATCATAAAAGAAAAAAATGATCCGCGAATTGTGTTCCTGGGCAGAGTGGACAGGGCAGAGGTTCTGGCACTTCAAAGAAAGGCAACAGTTCTTGTTAACCCTCGTCAGAATAACGAGGAATTTACAAAATACTCGTTCCCGTCAAAAAACCTTGAATATTTGTCCTCGGGTGTACCCCTTGTAGCGTATAAGCTTGACGGTATTCCCGATGAATACGATGAATATATTTGTTATCCTGCGGATAATTCCGCAGAGGCTCTTTCACAGGAGATTATGAAAATATGCTCTTTAACCGAAGATGAAAGAAACGCTCTCGGTAAAAAAGCAAAGTACTTTGTTTTTGAAAACAAAAACAAAGTAAAACAGGCTCAAAGGATTATTGAGTTTATTAAGTAAGTTAAGTAAGCAGGAGAGAAATAAATGGGTGCTTCACGGTTATTCAATAAGAAACAACCATATTATTTAATAGCCTTCCGCATATTGATGGCACTATTGTGGACACAGTATACGGTTATGATTTTTGCACGTGCAATAGTGCAAAGAATACCGTATTTCAATGTTTTCGCAGATTATATTGTGCCTGTTGCAATTGTTCTGGCGTTGCTTGTGTCTATACCCTGGTTCATAAAGAACATACGGGGTGTGGATCTGTTGCTGTATCTCGGATTAGTGGTTCTGGTAATTTTTACTATGTTGGTTTTCAAAAACAACGTCGAGGTTATCAGCGAACAATGGTGGAGGATATTTATATCCTCGGGTAGCTTCTATTTTGTGGGTCTTGCATATTCGCACAAAAACTGCTCACGGGATATTTTCTGGTGCTCAATTGTGAGCGTTTTCCTTGTTTTTGTATATCAGTTGATTAAAATCAGGAGCGGCGATGTTCTTGAAGAGGATAATATGTATGTTGCATATAATCTGTTGCCAAGTGCAATGTACCTTGTGTACTACGCAAGTATGAAGCGCCGTAAGACCTATTGGCTTATTGCTGCAGCATCCGCTCTTACAATGTTTGTTTACGGTACCCGCGGACCTATTTTGTGTATTATCGTTTACGTTGCTATATATTTGCTTCACAGATTTTCTAAAACTTCAAACAAGCGAAAGTTCATTTTAGTTTTGGTTATGCTGTTCTCTTTAGCATTTGTGCTTGTATACGATGATTTATTTGTAAAAATAGCATATCTCATATCCGATATATTTGAACGCTTTGGCTTCAGCACCCGTATTTTTGACTTCTTCGTTTCGGGCGACGTTGCGGTAAGTAAGGGTAGAGATTATCTTACTAATCAGATTATTGAATACATTTCAGAGAATCTTATTTTCGGTTACGGCTTTATGGGCGACCAATATCTTTTAGGTGTTTATTGCCATAACCTTATTCTTGAAATGTGGTGCCATTATGGTGTTATTTTAGGTACACTTGTTTTGGTGGGTCTTGTGGTGCTTACGGTTGTTGCGTTAATAAAAAGCAGAAGCAACAAAAAGATGTTCTTTTTTGTTATTATGCTGGCAAGTATGATTTACGTTAAACTTATGCTTTCTAACTCCTATACCTTGGAACCTTATTTCTATTTTATGATTGGTGTTTTTGTAGCCGTAAATCGTAAATTTATTAAGCGTAGACCTAAAAAGAATAACGGTGGTGAAGATGATGAGAGTTTGTGACGTTGTTTCTAACTCGGTCTGGTATGACCCGAGAGTCAGAAAACAGATTGTTGAATATATGAATAATAACGTGGATGTTGTTTGTGTGGGACTTAAAGACCACCGATACGATGAAGAGAAAATGCAGAATGTTCCCTGTAGCGTTGTTCTTGCCGATATAGACGAAAAATATAAAAAGCCCCTTTCAAAGGTTGAGGTTTTATTAAAAGAATTTAATCGTGTAAAAAAACTCAGGGAGAAAATAATCGAGCAAAAGCCCGATATTATTCACACAAATGACCTTGATACCCTTACCGCCTCTTGTCAGGCAGCAAAAAAGCTTGGCTGTAAGGTTGTTTATGATTCACACGAAATATGTGTTGAAAACCACAATATGAAGGGTATTTACAAAAGACTCAATGCCCTTTGCGAAAAGGTTTTTATTAAAAGAATAAACAAAATGGTTTGTGTAAGTCATGCGGCGGCGGATTATTTTGAAAATAAGTATTCTATCGAAAAGCCCATGGTTATTACAAACTGTTCGCTCAAAGCAGAAAAAGCAGTTTCGACTGCTAAAAACGACGGTTTTGAAATTCTTAATCATGGTGTGTATTACGGCGGAAGGGGATACGATATTATCGTTGAAGCGGCGGCACTTCTTAAGGATTACCCCGAAATTAAAATTGCTCTGCGTGGCTTTGGTGCTATGGAGGATGAATTGCGAAAAAGAGCCGTAGAAATCGGTGATGAAAACGTCATTTTTTATCCCCCGGTGCTTGTTAACGAGCTTATTCCCTTCGCTTCAAAATCAAAGGTCGGTGTAGCAATTACCGAAAACACCTGCATTAACTTTGAGCTTTCTGTTTCAAACAAAATTTTTGAATATGCTTCTGCGGGTCTTCCTGTAATTATGTCGGATATTCCCGAGCACAGATACCTTAATGAAAAATATAATTTCGGTATCATTCTTGAAGAGAATACGCCCGAATGCTTCGCAAAAGCGGCAATTAAACTTTATACAGATGAAGATTTTTATGATATGTGTGCCAAAAATGCGGACAGGCTCAGCGAAGAGGTAAACTGGGAAAATGAATTTTCACGTCTTATAGAAATTGAAAGGTCTTGGGTAAATGGCTAAAAACGAAGTTAAATGGGGTGCTTTGCTTTCCTATTTACTTGTTATCATAAATGCTCTGTACGGATTTTTAATCGTTCCGTATATTTTATCGTCTCTCGGTGATGCGGAGTACGGAGTTTACAAAACAATATCATCCCTTTCCTCGGCACTAATGATATTGGATTTAGGCTTGGGCGGTACAGCAATGCGTTACATAGCTAAATTCAGAAGTGACGGTAAGAAAGAAAAAATAGAAGCCTTTATTTCAATGGCTTTGGGTGAGGGCACAATAATCTGTATTGGACTTACTCTTATAAGCATAGTTATTTACGCACTTATTCCCACTATTTATGCCGACGGCTTAACTCATAGCGAAATAGGACTTGCAAAAAAACTCTTTATAGTTCTTGCTTTGAATATGGTGCTTCACGTTATCGAAAACGTGATTAATGGTGTTATATCGGGCTTTAATAAGTTTACCGTTTCAAATGGACTTAAGCTTTCTCGTATATTGTTAAGAGTTGGGTTGTTATTTACTGTTTTTGCTTTTGTGAAAAGTGCGGTTGCCCTCGTTTTAATCGATTTAGTACTTACCGTAGCCCAGATTTTAATTGAACTTATATACATAAGGGCAAAGCTTCAAACAAAAGTAAGGCTGTCCTTTAAAAATTGGGATAAAGCAATTTTTAAGGAATCCTTCAAATATACAATGCTGCTGTTTGTTACAACTATCGCCGCACAGATAAACAACAACCTTGATAACGTTGTTATCGGTGCCATTAAAGGTTCGGAGTTAGTTGCAATATACTCAATGGGATTACTGATTTTCGGTATGTTTGAGCAGCTTTCCACGTCGCTTTCGGGTGTTATGCTGCCGACAGTTACAAACGTTTTAAAAAATGATACCAATGGCAAAGAAATACAAAATACTATTGTAAGTATAGGCAGAATACAGTTTATGCTTTTGGGTGCGGCGCTTGTGGGCTTTGCAGTGCTGGGTAAGGATGCAATTGCTTTATGGCTTGGTAATGGTTATGAGGACGTATATGTTATCACACTTATACTTATGGCACCTGCCTTGCTGGAGCTTTGTGTAAACGTGTGTCTTGCGGTGCTCAGAGCTAAGAACATACTTGGTTTTAGAACGGCAGTTTTGTTCGGTACAACAGTACTTAACGCAATAATCACCGTTGTGGGTGTTAAGCTTTACGGCTATTATGCTGCGGCTATAGGTACTGCGGTTAGCTTTTTAATCGGTAGTGTAATTATAATGAATATATACTATTGCAAAAAGCTTTCCTTTAATATGTTCAGTATATATAGAAAAATTTTTAGCGGAACCTGGCTTTGTCTGTTGATTTCGGGCGGTGCTATTGTGTTATCATCACATTTCTTAGGTAACGGATTAATAGCATTCATACTTAATGTAGCAATTTTCTGTGTTGTATATGCTGTAACAATGGTTCTTTTTGGCTTCAAAAAGAATGAAAAGAAGAAAATTCCTGTTCTTAAGAGGATAGTTAAATAAAGAGGAGAAAAATTATGGTTAACGTTATAGGTCTTGGTTATATAGGTTTACCTACGGCACTTATGTTTGCTTCACACGGTGTAGAGGTTGTGGGTACTGACTATAACAAGGAGCTTGTGGCAACCCTTAATTCGGGCAAGACCACCTTCGAGGAAAAGGGACTTGACGAATTATTTGAAAGTGCGGTCAAATCGGGGATTAAATTTACAACTGAGTATCAGGTAACGGATACATACATTGTTTCCGTTCCCACACCTTATGATAAGGTTACTAAAAAAATAGATGCCTGTTACGTAAATGCGGCGGTTAAAGAGGTTATGAGGGTTTGTCCCAAGGGTGCAACGGTGGTTATTGAGTCAACCGTTTCCCCGGGTACAATTGACCGCTTCGTAAGACCTGTTATTGAGGAGTACGGATTTAAAATCGGCGAGGATATTAACCTTGTTCACGCTCCCGAAAGAATTATTCCCGGTAATATGGTGTATGAGCTCCTTCACAATTCCCGCACAATCGGTGCAGACAGTAAGGAAATCGGCGAAAAGGTTAAGGCGCTTTATGCTTCCTTCTGCCTTGGAGATATTGTTGTTACGGATATAAAAACTGCGGAGATGACAAAGGTTATTGAGAATACCTACCGAGCAGTTAATATTGCTTTTGCAAACGAACTTGCAAAAATCTGCCGTTACGACGATATGGATGTTTATGAAATTATTCGTATCTGCAATATGCATCCCAGAGTTAATATTCTTACACCCGGTCCCGGTGTGGGTGGCCATTGCATTTCTGTTGACCCTTGGTTTTTGGTGGGTGATTATCCCGAGCTTACTAAGGTAATAGGCGAGTCAATGCAGATAAATGCATCAATGCCCAAGTTCGTGCTTGATAGAATAAGCAATATTATGAAAGAAAATAATATTGACGATTTTTCAAAGGTCGGTCTTTACGGACTTACTTATAAAGAAAACGTTGACGATTACAGGGAATCACCGACGCTCCAGCTTTTAGAGTGTTGTGAAGAAAATAACATTCCCGCACTTAAGTCTTACGACCCGTATATAAAACAGGATATTGTTGAAAAACAGTATCACGATTTTGATAAATTCCTTGAAGAGACCGAGCTTGTTGTTATTCTTGTAGGTCACGATGAAATAAAAGAAAATATGGACAAGCTTAAAAATAAAATTGTTCTGGATACAAGAAAAATCTGTGATTTGGACGATATTTACAGACTTTGATAAATTGGTGATAGCTAATGAAAACGGTAATGCTTGTTTTCGGCACACGTCCTGAGGCAATAAAAATGTGCCCATTGGTAAATGAGCTGAAGCAGCGGAAGAATATTAAAACAGTAGTTTGCGTCACGGGTCAGCACCGACAGATGCTTGATATGGTTCTCGAAACCTTCGGTGTTGTTCCTGATTACGACCTTTCAATTATGAAGGAAAAGCAGACGCTTTTTGATATAACCGCAAATATTCTTTTGAATATTAAAGATGTTCTTGAGAAAGTAAAGCCCGACGTGGTTTTAGTACACGGTGATACGTCTACGACCTTCGTAACGTCCCTTGCGTGCTTCTATATGCAAATACCTGTAGGTCACGTGGAGGCAGGGCTTAGAACATACAATATATATTCCCCTTATCCCGAGGAATTCAACAGACAGGCTGTGGGCATAATTTCAAAATATAATTTTGCTCCCACCGAGCTTTCTGCCGAAAACCTTATAAAAGAGGGTAAGGATAAAAATTCAATATATATTACAGGTAACACGGCAATTGATGCGCTTAAAACAACGGTGCGTGAGGATTATAAGCATCCCGAGCTTGACTGGGCGGAGGATTCAAGGCTTATAGTTATTACTGCCCACCGACGTGAAAACCTTGGTGAGCCCATGCATCAGATGTTCAGAGCAATTCGCAGAATACTTGATGAAAACCCTGACGTCAAGGCAATTTATCCAATTCATATGAACCCTGCCGTAAGACAGGCGGCACAGGAGGAATTGGGTGACTGTGATAGGATTCATATTATAGAGCCCCTTGACGTGCTTGATTTTCATAACTTCCTTGCAAGGTGCTATATGATACTTACGGATTCGGGCGGTGTTCAGGAGGAGGCGCCCTCCTTAGGAAAGCCCGTCCTTGTGATGAGGGATACTACTGAGCGTCCCGAAGGCGTTAAAGCAGGAACCTTGAAGCTTGTTGGAACGAATGAAGAAACTATTTACGAAAATTTCAAGGAGCTTCTTTTGAATAAAGAAACCTACGACAAAATGAGTAAGGCAAGTAACCCATATGGTGACGGCTTTGCTTGTAAACGAATAGCAGATATTTTGGAGGAATAAATTATGTCAGTTTTTGCAGGTAAAACACTTATGATTACAGGTGGTACAGGTTCTTTCGGTAACGCTGTGCTCAATCGTTTTCTTGAAACCGATATCGGTGAAATTCGTGTTGTTTCACGTGATGAAAAGAAGCAGGACGATATGCGTCACGAATTTCAGGCTAAAATGCCCGAGGTTGCAGAAAAAATCAAGTTCTTCATTGGTGACGTACGTGACCTTGCAAGTGTGAAGAATGCTATGCACGGTGTTGACTATATTTTCCACGCCGCAGCACTTAAGCAGGTTCCCTCTTGCGAGTTTTTCCCTCTTGAAGCGGTTAAAACAAACGTAATCGGTACCGATAACGTGCTTACTGCCGCTATTGAAGCGGGTGTAAAATCCGTTATCTGCCTTTCAACTGACAAGGCGGCTTACCCCGTAAATGCAATGGGTACCTCAAAGGCAATGATGGAAAAGGTTATTGTTGCAAAAAGCCGTACCGTTGACCCCGAAAAAACAAAAATCTGCTGCACACGTTACGGTAACGTTATGTGTAGTCGTGGTAGCGTTATTCCTCTTTGGATTGAGCAGATAAAATCCGGCAAGCCCCTTACAATCACCGAGCCCTCAATGACCCGTTTTATTATGTCACTTGATGAGGCAGTTGACCTTGTTCTTTTCGCATTCGAAAACGGTGTTTCCGGTGATATTCTTGTTCAGAAGGCACCCGCTTGTACAATCGAGGTTCTTGCAAAAGCGGTTAACGAGCTTTTCAAGGCTGAGCAGGATATTAAGGTTATCGGTATTCGTCACGGTGAAAAAATGTACGAAACACTTCTTACAAATGAAGAGTGTGCAAATGCAATTGATATGGGTGATTTCTACCGCGTGCCTTGTGACAATCGTGGTCTTAACTACGATAAATATTTCAAGGACGGTGACGTTGAAAGAAACCCCCTTACAGAGTTCAACTCAAACAATACCGAGCTTCTCAACGTTGAACAGGTAAAAGAAAAGCTTCTTTCACTTCAGTATATCAGAGATGAGCTTGCAGCTTGGGAGAATAAATAATATGAAAATACTTGTTACGGGTGCCAAGGGCTTTGTTGGTAAAAACCTTTGTGCCGCACTCAGAAACGTAGCCGAGGGTAAGGATAAATCAAGAGGAATCGATAGCGATATCACAATTTATGAGTTTGATATCGACACCGAAAAGAGCCTTCTTGAGGAATATTGCAAGGATGCAGATTTCGTATTCAACCTTGCGGGTGTAAACAGACCCGAAAATACTGAAGATTTTATGAATGGCAACTTCGGTTTTGCAAGTGAGTTGTTAGAAAATCTTAAAAAATACAACAATAAATGTCCCGTTATGCTTTCAAGCTCATTACAGGCTACCCTCGTTGGCAGATATGCCGAGGGTGAATACGGCAAGAGCAAAAAAGCAGGGGAGGATTTGTTCTTTAACTATTCCGAACAAACAGGTGCAACTGTTTACGTTTACCGCTTCCCCAACCTTTTCGGTAAATGGTGCAGACCCAATTACAACAGTGCCGTTGCAACTTTCTGCAACAATATTGCAAACGATTTACCCATTCAGGTTAATGACAGGGCAATTGAATTACAGCTTCTTTACATCGACGACCTTGTTGACGAAATGTTCAACATTTTAAAGGGTCAGCCCCATCTTTGCGAATATGACGGGCTTGATACGGTTGATACCCCCAACGGTAAATTCTGCTATTGTCCCATAGTACATAAGGTTACCTTGGGCGAGATTGTTGATTTACTTGAAGAATTTAAAAATCAGCCCTCAACACTTGTAATTCCCGAAATTCCCTATAACTCCTTTGCAAAGAAGCTTTATTCAACCTATCTTTCATATCTTCCGAAGGAAAAGGCTTCCTTCCCCTTAAAAATGAACGTTGACCCACGCGGTAGCTTTACGGAGCTTTTAAAAACCGAAAAATGCGGTCAGGTCAGCGTTAATATTTCAAAGCCCGGCATTACAAAGGGTCAGCATTGGCACAACACCAAGTGGGAGTTTTTCATTGTTGTTTCGGGTAGGGGGCTTATTCAGCAGCGTAAAATCGGCTCCGATGAAGTCCTTAATTTCGAGGTAAGCGGTGAAAAAATCGAGGCAGTGCATATGCTTCCCGGTTACACCCATAACATCATAAATCTTTCTGACACAGAGGATTTGGTTACCGTAATGTGGGCAAACGAGCAGTTTGACCCCAACAAACCCGATACTTTCTTTGAGGTGGTAGAATAATGGATATTAAACTTGATTATTCAGACGTTTCTTTTAAAAACAACGGCAAATTAAAGCTTCTTATTATTGTTGGCACACGCCCCGAGATTATAAGACTTGCAGCGGTTATTAATAAATGCCGTAAATATTTTGACTGTGTACTTGCTCACACAGGACAGAACTACGACTACAACCTCAACGGTGTTTTCTTCAAGGATTTAAAGCTTGATGCACCCGAGGTTTATATGGATGCAGTTGGCGACGACTTAGGTGCAACGGTTGGTAATATTATCAACTGTTCCTACAAGCTTATGGCACAGATTAAGCCCGATGCACTCCTTATTTTAGGTGACACAAACTCTTGTCTTTCTGCAATCCCTGCAAAAAGACTTCATATTCCCATTTTCCATATGGAGGCAGGTAACCGTTGTAAGGACGAGTGCCTTCCTGAGGAAACCAACAGAAGAATCGTTGATATTATTTCCGACGTAAACCTTGCTTACAGTGAGCACGCAAGAAGATATCTTCACGAATGCGGTTTACCTAAAGAGCGTACATACGTTACGGGCTCACCCATGGCAGAGGTGCTTCACGCAAACCTCGAGGATATTGAAAAATCCGACATTCTTAATAAATTAGGCCTTGAAAAGAAAAAATATATTCTTCTTTCTGCTCACAGAGAGGAAAATATTGATACTGAAAAGAATTTCCTTTCACTTTTCAATGCTATTAACAGAATTGCCGAAAAATATGATATGCCCATTCTTTACTCCTGCCACCCCAGAAGTAAAAAAAGACTTGAAGAAAGTGGCTTCAAGCTTGACGAAAGGGTTATCCGTCACGAGCCCTTAGGCTTCCACGATTACAATAACTTACAGATGAATGCCTTTGCGGTTGTTTCCGACAGCGGCACACTTCCTGAGGAATCAAGCTTCTTTACCTCTGTTGGTAAACCCTTCCCCGCAGTTTGTATCAGAACAAGCACCGAGCGTCCCGAGGCACTTGATAAGGCTTGCTTCATTCTTGCGGGTATTGATGAAAATTCACTTACACAGGCGGTTGAAACTGCAGTTGATATGAACGAAAACGGTGATTACGGTATTCCCGTGCCCTATTACGTTGAAGAAAACGTTTCAACAAAGGTTGTTAAAATCATTCAGAGCTATACAGGTGTAGTAAACAAAATGGTATGGCGTAAATTTTAAGCCATTTTTAATGGAAGTGATTTTATGAGATATGCTCTTATTGGTTGTGGCAGAGTTTCGGGAAGCCATATTAAAGCGGCAATTAAAAATAATCTTGAAATTGCGGCTTTGTGCGATATCGTTCCCGAAAAAGCACAGCTTTTAAAAGAAAAATATAACCTTGAGGCAGAGATTTTTTCGGATTATAAAGAGATGCTCCGAAAAATAAGCCCCGAGCTTGTGGCAATAGCAACCGTAAGCGGAACCCACGGTGAAATAGCCACCTATTGTGCAGAAAACGGCTTCAACTTTATGGTTGAAAAGCCCATGGCAATGAGCATTGCCGAGGCAGACAGGGTAATTGCTGCCGCAGAAAAAAGCGGTGTCACCGCAGGGGTATGCCATCAGAACAGGTTTAATATTGCCGTTCAGGAGCTTCGTCGTGCAATTGACGATAACCGATTCGGCAAGCTTTCACACGGCAGTGTGCATATTCGTTGGTGCCGTGATGAGGATTATTATTCTCAGGACGATTGGCGTGGTAAATGGGCATCAGACGGCGGTGCGCTTATGAATCAATGTATTCACGGCATCGACCTTCTCAGGTGGATGATGGGTGACGAGATTGAATCAGTTTATGGTTCTGTTCGTAACGTTATGCACCCCTATATAGAGGCGGAGGATATCGGCGTTGCCGTAATTAACTTCAAAAACGGTGCGGTTGCAACGGTTGAGGGTACGGTAAATACTGTTGATAACCTTGAGGAAACCCTTTGCGTTTTCGGTGAAAAGGGTATGGTACTCCTTGGTGGTATGAATGCCTCTGCAGTTGACGTGTGGAAATTCAAGGACGAGTACTCAGATGACGAAAGTAAGCGTGATATTGCCGAAAAGGCATCCAACGTTATTTACGGCAACGGGCATCAGAGCCTGTATTATAATGTAATAGAGGCGGTTGAAAATAAAATTCAGCCCTACGTTGATTTATATGCGGGTAAAAGAGCCCTTGAGGTGGTGCTTGCTATTTATAAAAGCACCTTAACAGGGGAAAAGGTTAATTTACCCCTTGAAGATTTTGGGTCTGTTGAGATGACGGACATATTTATAGAGAAGTGATTTAATGAAAATTAGCGATTTGCTAAAAAAAGATATAATTTTTCTTGATGGTGGCTTTGGTACTGAGCTTATAAAAAAAGGTCTGAAGCCCGGTGAGGATTCAGCCTCTGCCGTTTTTGACCATCCCCAATGGGTTGAGGAAATACATCGCTCCTACGTAGAGGCGGGA
The DNA here is from genome assembly GCA_017550105.1 of Clostridia bacterium. Taxonomy (GTDB): domain Bacteria; phylum Bacillota; class Clostridia; order Oscillospirales; family Acutalibacteraceae; genus DTU089. Next base: position 19,200 of record JAFYLQ010000049.1, read on the forward strand.
AGTAATATTATTCTTGCCAATACCTTTGGTGCAAATGGTTTTAAATTAAAAAATTCCTCACACACAGTTGAGGAAAGCATAAAAACAGCAGTGGAAATTGCCAAAAAGGCTACCGCAGGTACGGAGTCCCTTGTAGCTCTTGACGTGAGCACAACGGGTGAGCTTCTTTTCCCTGCGGGAGGTCTTACCTTTGATTCGGCTTACGAAGCCTTTAAGGAGGTAGCACTTTGCGGTAAAAATGCGGGGGTTGATTTAGTCTGCCTTGAAACCTTTACAGATTTAAAGGAAGCACGAATTGCCCTTCTTGCAGTTAAGGAAAATACGGATTTACCCGTTTTTGTTACCTTGTCCTTTGACGAAAACTCACTTACAATGAACGGTAGCACACCCTCCGCCGTAGCGATTACCTTAAAAGCCGCAGGGGCAGATGCAGTTGGTCTTAACTGCTCCTTAGGTCCCGACAAATTAAAGGGTGTTGTAGAAGAATTTTTAAAATACACCGATTTACCCGTAATCGTAAAGCCCAATGCGGGGCTTCCCGACCCCAAAACAGGGGAGTACACTATGAGTCCTCAGGACTTTGCGGAATATATGACCGAGTTTTATAAAAACGGTGTTGGTATTATGGGCGGATGCTGTGGTACGAGCCCCGAATACATAAGGCTTCTTAAAAAGAGCATTGAAAAAGAAGCAAAAGGTACACCCGACAGAATTACACACGGTGTAATAAGCGGTGTGAACACCGTTATAAATCTTAATGAGCCCCGAGTTATCGGTGAAAGAATAAACCCCACGGGTAAAAAAAGATTTAAACAGGCGCTTGAGGAAAATGACCTTGATTACATTCTTAACGAGGGGCTTTCGCAGGTTGAGGCAGGTGCCGAAATACTTGACGTTAACGTGGGTCATAGTGCAATTGATGAAAAGGAAATGATGGTTAACGTGGTGCGCTCGTTACAGGGCTCCATCGGGTTACCCCTGCAGCTTGATTCCACTTCGCCCGACGTTTTAGAAAATGCCTTAAGGGTTTATACGGGCAAAGCCATTATTAACTCCGTGAACGGTGAGGAAAAATCACTTAATTCCATTTTGCCCTTAGCCAAAAAATACGGTGCGGCGGTTGTGGGTCTTACCCTTGATGAAGGGGGAATACCCGAAACTGTTGAGGGCAGGGTAGAAATAGCCGAAAAGATTATAAACCGAGCCTTAAAAATCGGTATTCCCAAAGAGGATATAATTATTGACTGCCTTACCCTTACGGTAAGTGCAAATCAGGAAGCACCTAAGGTCACCCTTGAAGCAATGAAAAGGGTGAAGGAAAGGTTAGGTGTTAAAACAACCCTTGGCGTTTCAAATATTTCATTTGGTTTGCCCCAAAGGGAAATTGTGAATACCGCCTTTGTAACCCTTGCCCTTGAAAATGGGCTCGATTTACCCATAATGAACCCCAACAGTGCACCGATGATAAGCGCCGTCAGGGCTTTCAAGGTGCTTAAGGGCTTTGACGTAGGTGCGGTTGATTATATATCGGCGCTTTCGGGTGAGGTTAAAACGGAAGCTGTAAAAAAAGAAATCACCCTCGGCGAAGCGGTCGAAAAGGGTCTTAAAAATCAGAGCGCAGAATTGACCGCCCTTTTATTAAATAACAAAGCGCCCGATGAAATTATAAACGAGCTTCTTATTCCCGCCCTTGATAAGGTGGGCGAGGAGTTTGAAAAGGGAAAGCTTTTTTTACCCCAGCTTATACGCTCGGCAGATGCGGCAGGTGCGGCATTTGACGTAATAAAAGAAAGAATGAAGCAGTCGGGTGACTGTAAGGAAAGTAAGGGTACAATTATACTTGCCACCGTTAAGGGTGACGTTCACGATATAGGTAAAAATATCGTTAAAACCGTCCTTGAAAATTACGGCTACACGGTAATTGACCTTGGCAAGGACGTTGACCCCGAGTTAGTAGTGAAAGCCCAAAGGGAAAACAAGGTAAAGCTTGTGGGTCTTTCGGCACTTATGACAACCACACTTCCCGCTATGGAGGAAACCATAAGGCAGTTAAGAGGTGCAAATGCAGATTGCAAAATTATGGTTGGCGGTGCGGTGTTGACCCCCGAATATGCTAAAAAAATCGGCGCTGATTTTTACGCCAAGGACGCAAAAATGAGTGCAGATATAGCAAAGACAATATTTGGTTAAGGAGGCAAAAACTATGTCAAAAACTCAAAACAACAAATTACCGATGATAATGTTACCCATCAGTATGATTGTAGCAGGACTTGTAAGCGGATTACCATCCACACTAATTGCGATTTTAAATCCGTTTTTGATGAGTAATTTGGGTATTTCGTATCAGGTCACCAATGTGTTAAGTGTTATCGGTTCGTTTGTCGGCAGTATTTCTTACGTAGTTGTTATAGTTTTATTCAGTCTTGTATGTAAAGGCTTGCAAAAGAAGCTTTGCTTCATAATGAGTATATACGTAGGTACAATAGCCCAAGTAGTACTTAACATTGTTGTAACCTTCACCTATGGACTGCTTACCATTTTACCTATCGGGGATTATACGGTACAGAGCCTTATTATAAGTGGCGGTAACGGCATAGGCGGAATTATATATTGTGTCCTTGAGGTTATTGTTGCGATTTTCTTCTTTAAATATATTTCCTCATTTACAGAAAAGGAATTTGAGGCAGATACACAGGCATATAAAGTCAACCTTCTTATTCCTGCAATTGTTATAGCGGGTTACGGAATTTTAACCTTTGTTTTAAGTCTTGCTACATCATTTATTGTAACGCTACTCAACGGATTGGATACTTATATTTATCTTGCAATTTCTCAGGCAATATACGCGGTAATACACGTTCTGAAATGGGGCATTTTAATCGGTGTAGCCTTTATTATTAAAGATAAATATCAAAGATTTACCCTTGTGGGAAGTGTTATTTTAGGTAGCAGTATATGGGGCTTTGTAAGCGTTATATCTAACGTTGCAACACTGTTCTTACCTGCTTTGAGTACCGCGGCGGGAGTTTTAACAAGTGTTGTGACAACGGCACTCGGTATAGGAGCAGGAATACTTATTTACTACTTAGCAAACAAAAAGCAATATGTAAAAATCAAAGCATAAATTAAAGGAGTTATCCGCGAGGATAACTCCTTTAATTTATACAATCACTAATTTGGACTCTCCACCGTCCGACAAGCTTTATTTAATCAAAATCTTGCTATCACGCTTAAAACTTTTATTTATAACTTTCAATGATGTTAAGTCCTCTTGCGGTGCCCAAAATTGTTTGCTCGTTGTTCACTTCGCACAATTTTGACCACTATGCCCTTCCGCCACAAAACTACGCAAATCGTTTTTTCGTTTCACTCAAAAAGCTCATAGCTCCGTTGTGGCTCCAGTCCCCTTAAAAGCTCACGCTTTTCGGGGGCCCCGTTAACTCCCTGCATCCGCCACCGGCAGCGTTCGTGTTCCTTGCCCCCTCTCTCCTTACGCAGAGAGGTTGAGCTTCGCATTACTCTTACTATATATAATCGGTACGAAGTGCCCGATAATTACGCATTAAGCATTACGAATTACGCATAAAAAAAGCTCCTTGCGGTCGCAAGGAGCTTTTCTATTATTCACAGCAGGGATCTGCTTTTTTCTTTTTTGCGGGTTCTGGTTTTCCCTGTGAGGTAGAGTCACCGAGTCCTGATGCTTCTGAGAAAAGAACGTCCTTCTTTACTGCTTCAACTGCATCAGTGGGAACAATAATTTTTGCCGCCTGACCCTTTGCCATATTAACAAGGGCTTCGTAACGTTTAAGCTCAATTACTGCAGATGTGGGGTTAGCTTCAATAATAGCACGAATACCGTCCGCCTCTGCCTGTTTTGCCAAAAGTAATGCCTTTGCTTCACCTTCTGCACGAGCGATACGAGCGTCTCTTTCACCCTCTGCAGCAAGGACCATAGCCTGTTTGTCACCTTCGGCACGAGTAATCGCGGCTGCTTTGTGACCCTCAGCCTGTAAAAGGGTTTCACGACGGTCACGCTCTGCCTTCATCTGCTTTTCCATTGCCTGCTGAATTTCCTGGGGAGGAATGATGTTTTTAAGCTCAACTCGTGTAACCTTGATACCCCACTGGTCAGTAGCATCATCAAGAATAGCGGTCATTTTGCCGTTGATGGTGTCACGTGACGTAAGTGTGCTGTCAAGCTCAAGCTCACCAACAATATTACGAAGGGTTGTGGCAGTAAGATTTTCAAGTGCGTTAATGGGGTTAACAACACCGTAGCTGTAAAGCTTTGCATCAAAAATCTTGAAGAATACGACCGTATCAATCTGCATTGTTACGTTATCCTTGGTGATAACGGGCTGGGGAGGAGAGTCAATAACCTGCTCTTTAAGAGTAATCTTTTTTGCGATTCTCTCAAAGAAGGGGATTTTTATGTGAAGACCTGCACCCCAGGTCTTTTTATATTTACCTAAAAACTCAATAACGTACTCGTGAGCCTGAGGAACAATACGTACGTTAGTGGCTAAAAGATAAATGACAAATGCAATTGGAACTAAAAACAAAATAAGTAAAAATTCCATAATAAAACCTCCATAGTTTATTATACTTAAATTCTATACCATTAAACGTGTAAAGTCAATAAAAACCGATGGGTTTTAAATTAGGAGTGACTTTTTAATTCATAATTCATAATGCTTAATGCGTAATTATTGGGACCTGCGGTCGGCATTATATTTTTTCGGTGCTACAGGACCTCCCACCACCTGACGGTGGTCCCCCCTTTTTGCCCTCTTGCGGTGCCCAAATTTGTTTGCTCGCTGTTCACTTCGCACAAATTTGACCGCTGCGCCAACTCACACTCCCTTCATCCGCCACCGGCGGCGGTCGTGTTCCTTGCCCCTGAAGCAGGAGGGCGAGGCTCCGCATTGCACAACCTGATTTATAATCGGCACGAAGTGCCCCGAAACTCCTCATTCCTCATTCCTCACTCCTAATTAAAAAATGCCCTTGCTTTCGCAAGAGCATTTTTATCAATTATCTTCTGTTCTTATTAAAGGGACGGCGGGGTCTTCTTTCTCTTTCGGGCTCGTCGTCGTTTTCGGGAACAAGTCCTTCAACCTCGATAAGAGCGTCACGTCTTGAAAGATTGATTCTGCCCTGGTCGTCGATTTCTGTAACCTTAACCATAATCTGGTCGCCAACGCTTACGCAATCCTCAACCTTTTCGGTTCTCTTAACGTCAAGCTTGGAGATGTGAACAAGACCTTCTTTACCGGGAGCGATTTCAACGAATGCACCGAAAGCCATAAGTCTTGTAACAACACCGTTGTAAATAGCGCCGATTTCGGGATCATTTGCAATTGTGTTGATGATGTCAAGAGCACGGTTAGCGTCGTCGATATCAACTGCAGTAACAAAGATTGTACCGTCTTCCTCAACATCAACCTTACAGTTACACTCAGCACAGATTTTCTGAATAACCTTGCCCTGCTTACCGATAACGTCACCGATTTTTTCAACGTCAATCTTAGTTGAAAGAAGCTTGGGAGCGTATGTTGAAAGCTCTGCTCTGGGTTCTGCAATAACGGGAAGCATAATTTCATCAAGGATGTACATACGAGCTTTATATGTTTTCTCGAATGCTTCTTTGATGATTTCGGGTGTAAGACCGTGAACCTTAAGGTCCATCTGGATAGCTGTGATACCCTTCTTAGTACCTGCAACCTTGAAGTCCATATCGCCGAAGAAGTCTTCAAGACCCTGAATGTCAACCATTGTCATAAAACGGTCGCCTTCGGAAATAAGACCGCAGGAGATACCTGCAACGGGTGCCTTAATGGGAACACCTGCTGCCATAAGTGCAAGTGTTGAACCACAAACTGAACCCTGTGATGTTGAACCGTTTGAAGAAAGAACCTCTGAAACAACACGGATTGTGTAGGGGAATTCCTCCATTGAAGGAATAACGGGAAGAAGAGCTCTTTCAGCAAGTGCGCCGTGACCGATTTCACGTCTGCCGGGGCCTCTTGAGGGCTTTGTTTCACCAACTGAGTAAGAGGGGAAGTTGTAGTGGTGAATGTATCTCTTTTCAACGTCCTCGTCAATACCGTCGAGCATCTGAGCGTCACGAGCAGTACCGAGTGTTGTTATTGAAAGAACCTGAGTCTGACCTCTGGTGAACATACCTGAACCGTGTACTCTTGAAAGAAGGTCGATTTCTGCGTTAAGGGGACGGATTTCGTCGATACCACGTCCGTCAACACGCTTGCCTTCGTCAAGGAGCCAACGACGAACGATGAATTTCTGAAGCTTGTAAAGACAATCGTCAATCTTAGCAGCTTCCTCGGGGAACTTTTCGTCAAATTCTGCGTGAACTGCATCGTAGATGGGAGCAAGTCTTTCGTCACGGATTCTCTTGTCGTCTGTGTCAAGAGCAACCTTTACGTCATCAATAGCGAATGCCTTGATAGCCTCGTAAAGCTCCTCTGAAGGATCGTTTGATTCGAAGGAAATCTTTTCTTTACCGATTTCTGCAACGATTGATTTGATGAATTCAACGATTTTCTTGTTCTCCTCGTGAGCGAACATAATACCGTCGAACATAACTTCGTTAGAAATTTCGTTAGCACCTGCTTCGATCATAGCAACAAGGCTATCAGTTGAAGCAACTGTAACTGTCATTTCAGTTTTGCCTCTCTGCTCAAGAGTGGGGTTGATAACGTACTGACCCTCAACAAGACCGAGAGAAACGCTGGAAACGGGACCGTCCCAGGGGATATCGGAAATAGCAATAGCTGTGGAAACACCCCAGAGTGCTGCGATTTCGGGTGAGCAGTCGGGGTCAACAGACATAACTGTTGCAACAACAGAAACGTCGTTTCTCATATCCTTGGGGAAGAGGGGACGGATGGGTCTGTCGATAACACGGGAAGTAAGAACTGCCTTTTCGGAAGCCTTACCCTCACGTCTTTGGAAAGAGCCGGGGATTCTGCCTACTGCATAAAGCTTCTCCTCAAAGTCAACGGAAAGGGGGAAGAAATCAACACCTTCACGGGGCTTGGGAGCCATCGTAGCTGTACAAAGTACTTCAGTTTCGCCGTAACGAACGATACAAGCACCGTTTGCAAGCTGAGCCATTTTGCCGGTTTCGATAACTAATTTTCTGCCGGCAACTTCTGTTTCAAAAGTTCTGAAATCCTTAAAAAACATAATTTTTACCTCATTTATTTTATTTCCGTTTCTACCGGTTTAGCAACAAAGAAAAACGCAAAAATATTTTACACTTTTCTTTATCGCTATACCTTAAGCAACGGATTGATTAACGAATTTTACCAGAAAAAACCGTTTTAAAAAACGGCTAACGGGACAAACGGTAGCCCGTTTGTCCCGAAAAAGGTCATTATTTACGAAGACCAAGACGTGCAACGATAGCACGGTAACGCTCGATGTCTGTCTTCTGGAGGTATGCAAGAAGGTTTCTTCTGTGACCAACCATTTTAAGAAGACCGCGACGAGAGTGATGGTCCTTCATATTGCTCTTGAGATGAGCGTTAAGGTCGTTGATTCTCTTTGTAAGAACAGCAATCTGTACTTCGGGAGAACCTGTGTCGCCCTCATGAGTAGCGTACTCTTTAATAATAGCCTGTTTTTCTGCCTGTGTCATTGTTTTTCACCTCATTAATTATTTACCGAATAACCCAGAAGGTAGGGTAGGTGAACGCGTCAAAAACGCTTATTCCATACTCCGAGTCATAAGGCTTTGGTATTATAACATACAAATTTTCATTTGTAAAGTCTTATTTACCTGCTTTTTTTGAATATTTTACCTTATAAATAAAGTTCATAAGGTGTGCATCAAATGCACCGATGGGCTTTGCTTCAGCGTAAAGCTCGGCGCCGATAGCGGTTTTACAGCCTTTTTCCATAACAAGCTCAACTGCTTCTGCATCGTATTCACTACCTGCTACGCAAAGTGCACCGTTGTCCTTAACGAATACAGCGTTACGCTTGCCAAGTGCACGAGCAACCTTTTTGCTTGACTTGTTGGTTGAAGCGGGGTCAAATGTTGCACACTTAACAACGGGACCGCAAAGCTGAGCAAGGTCATCGAGGAAGGGCTTCATCTTCTTGCCCTTTCTTGACATTGCAACAACGCTTGCATCCTTGGTGTGACGGATGTAGTTAACGTCTTTTCTCTTTTTGTAAATTCTCCAGTGTAAGTCTGCACTGTCGGGGATATCACCGCCGCCAATCCATGCACCGCTCTTAGTGTCAATAATTGCACTTGCCTTGTCCTTTTCACCAACAAAAATGCAATCGCCCTTTCTTGAGCTGTCGCAGGGAGCAAATTCCTTGGCGGGCTTGTATTTTTCACCGGATGTGATAACGTCGGTAACGTAGTCGATAACACCTGCGAAGGTATCAATAGCCTTGCCTGAAATATCACTGCAACGATTGATAATGAAATCATCACAAACCTTTTCAAGAGCAATTGCAACCTTGAAGGCATTGTCGTAGTCAACACCCATACAAACGGCACCGTGGTGCTTCATAATAACTGCTTTTGAATCTGAACGCTCAAGAGCGGCAATAACACCCTTGCGAAGCTTGGGCTGACCGGGAAGACCGTATGATGCACAGGGAACTGATGAGCCGAGAAGCTCAGCATCGGCACCTGTGATATTATTAACATCAAGACCGAGTGTGCTTACAACTGAAGCGTTCTTCTGATGAGTGTGGATTACAAAGTTAACGTCGGGACGAAGCTCGTAGCAGGATGCGTGAATACCTTTTTCTGATGAGGGCTTAACGTCGCCGTCATAAGTAAGGTCAGCGATATTTACAAGCACGATATCGTCGGGAGTAAGTGTATCGTAAGCCTTGCCGCTGGGAGTGATAACAAACTGAGCCTCGTTGATACGGCAGCTGATGTTACCCCAGGTTCTTACAATAAGACCTGCCTTTAAAAGCTCGTGACCGGCACGGATAACTAAATTTTTAGCTTCTAAAATATCCATAAAATCAATCCTTTCTATAATTAGGAATGAGGAATTAGGAATGAGGAATTGAGGGGCTAACGCCGATTATAATTCGGAATGCGTAATTCGTAATGCATAATTAAAGGGGCAAAGCCGATTATAATGCCGACCGCAGGTCCCGATAATTACGCATTAAGCATTATGAATTACGAATTTTCGTTCTTCTCATTCCAAAAATGCCACGGAAACCCGTGGCATTTTAAATTCAAGTGATTAACCTTCTTTAATTGCAACGTTTGCAAATACCTTGTCGAATCTGTTAAGAGCTTCGTCAATAAGCTCGGGAGTATAGCAAGCGTTAGTGTAAAGACGGCTACCTGCAAGAGTAACAAGACCCTCTGCCATATAAGCCGCACCCATGTGCTGCATTTCTTTCTTTCTTTCGCTTGTTGCTGAAAGAACGTTGGGAATTGTCCAAGGCTTGCACCAGTTGATTGAGTAGTGCATTGTACCAACAGTGTCGATGTGACATACTGAACCTTGGTTGAATGCTACGAAGGGAAGGTCGTATTTCTTGATGAGCTCTTGAAGACCCTTTGTAAGTCTGTCACCCATCTGACCTGCCTTCTGACAAGCGTTCTGTCTGTCGATTTCTTCAAGGGTGTAGTAACCTGCTACGCAAGAGATAGGTGTAGCAGCCATTGTACCGCCCATAAATGCCTTTTTAACCTTTTCGCCACTGGCGTCAAGACCTGCACCGAGATATTTCATATATTCTCTCTTACCACCGATACCGCCTGCACCGGGATAACCACCGGCAATAACCTTACCGAAGATAGTAAGGTCAGGAGATACACCGTAGTAGCCCTGAGCACCTGCCATACCGATGCGGAAGCCTGTAACAACCTCATCGAAGATAAGAAGAGCACCGTATTTACGGCAAAGTCTTTCAACGCCCTTGTTGAAGTCTTTATCAAGAGGTCTTGTGCCGCTTTCGGGACCGATGGGCTCGATGAATACAGCAGCAGTACCGCCTGTGAAGAGGTTACGTCTGAGAACTCTTTCAAGTGAATCAAGGTCATTGGGGAAGAATTCCTGAGTGTGCTTGAAGAGGTAGAGCGGAACACCGTGTGCCTGAGTGAATTTTGAGCCGGGAACACGGATACTGTAACCTAACTGGTCACTCCAACCGTGGTAAGCACCACCCATTTTTACGATATTCTTTTTCTTTGTAGCAAGTCTTGCAACACGGATAGCTGCCATACAAGCCTCTGTACCTGAACCGAGCATACGGAACATTTCTACAGATTCCATGCTATCGCAGATTTTCTTTGCAAGCTTGTATTCAAATTCATGGAAAAGACCTGTTGAGGGGCCGCAGGTGTTAAGAAGGTCGATAACCTGATCTCTTACAACCTTGGGGTTGGAGCCGAGAACTGTGGGGCCACCTGCCTGAAGGAAGTCGAAGTATTCGTTGCCGTCAACGTCGTAAAGCATCATACCGTCAGCCTTTGTGAAAACAAGGGGGAAGGGATAGTTGAAGGCAAGGTTGTGCTGAACACCGCCGGGGATAACCTGTTTAGCTTCCTCGATCATCTCTTTGCTCTTTGCACATTTTTTGTCGAAGTATTCTTCTTCGTACTGCTTAAGTACATCGGGCTTAATTGTGTAAATGGGTTTTTTGATGAGTTCGTCAAGCTGTCTTGTAACGGCGGCAGCGTCATGATACTCACTGATTGCGAATCTTGTGTCCATAATAAGTAACCTCCTTGGAGTGAATTTACGTTCACTCCAATTATATACTATAATAATTATTTGTGTCAAGAAAAAACAAGCCCACTGAAAAAAGAGTGTGAAAATTAAACAAAAATTTAACATAGCTTTTATGCAGAATTTCAAAGAGAAACAGCTATTTGTTGTTTAAAACACAAAAACGCAGAATTCACGGCGAAAAGTACAAAAAGTAAGGCATTTTGTTTGGTGGTATTTGTTGACATTGCACCATTCATCTGTTAATATATAATAGACTATAAACGTTTAGCAAAAAGGAGGATGTTTGTTTTGCAAAACTTAATGGATTCCAAAACTCTTGCCTACATCAATATGTATGCAGTATTAGGAACGTTGGAAAATCTTTGTGAGCTTGTCCCCGAGGCATCAGAGCTTCTTGCGGGCAAAAAACCCATTTCCATCGGTTTTGAAGTAAAGGGTGGCCCCTCAGCTACAATTTATTTCAAAAATGGTAAATGTCGTATGGAGCAGGGTTGCAGTAACTGTGACGTTAAGCTTCCCTTCTCAAGCTGTGAAAAGTTCAACGGTCTTATTGACGGTACGGTGACACCCATACCCTCAAAGGGCTTTACACACATTGGTTTCCTTCTTAAAACCTTTACACCCCTTACAGACCTGCTTTCAAAATATATGAGAGCAACTGAGGAAGACCTCAAGGACCCCGTTTTCTTTGAAATCAGCACAAAGCTTATGCTTTACACAATCGGTGTTGCAATTTCTCAGATTGGTAACAACGACGAAATCGGTAAATTCAGCGCACAGTCCATTGCTGACGGAAGCATTTATCTCGGCATAAAGGACAATATCGGTGTTGAAATCGTTTGTAAGGACCACCGACTTGTTACTGTTAAAAAGGTTCCCGAAAAATATCGTTCCTCTATGATTTTTGAATCTATCGAAATCGCAAGAGACCTCTTTGACGGCAAGGTTAATGCTCTTGATTGTATTGGTGTAGGTAAAATCGAAATGCACGGTCTTGTAAGTATGCTTGACAACGTCAACCGTATACTTGACAGAGTTGCATTGTATCTTGCGTAAGGAGGAAGTAATATGAGTAAGTTCCCAACATTTGATACCACAAAAAGCCGTGAAATGTTTGAAAGAGCAACAAAGGTTATTCCTTCAGGTATTTACGGTCACTTAGGTCCTGCTGAAGGACAGTGGATTCCCGTTTCAAAGTGGCCTTCATTCTCAGAAAGAGCACAGGGCTCATATTTCTGGGACGTTGACGGCAACAAATATATTGACTATATGTGTGCTTATGGTCCCAACGTTCTCGGCTACAATGACCCCGACGTTGATGCCGCTGCTCTTAAACAGTTAAAACTCGGTAACTGTACAACCGCACCTGCAAAGGTTATGGTTGAATGTGCAGAAACACTTGTTGATACAGTTGCATCTGCCGACTGGGCATTTTTCTGCAAGAACGGTTCCGATACAACAACACTTGCAACAATGGCCGCAAGAGCACACACCCATAAGAAAAAAATAATTTTCCTTAAATACTATTATCATGGAGATTTTCCGTGGGCACAGAAAATCGACTATCCCGGTATTACTCCCGAAGACGTAGCAAATAATATTATCTGCCCCTGGTTTGACCTTGATGCTATCCAGAAGGCTTATGATGATAACAATGGCGATATTGCCGGTATTATTGCTCAGCCCTATGACCACGGTAACTTTAAGGATAACGAGGTTGCTTCAAAGGAATATTGGCAGTCAGTTCGTAAATGGTGCGATGACCACGGCGTGGTTCTTATTATTGACGACGTTCGTGCAGGTTTCCGTCTTGACCTTGCAGGTTCCGACCATTACTATGGCTTCAAGGCTGACCTTATCTGTTTCTGTAAGGCTCTTGCTAACGGCTACAATATGTCGGCACTTTGCGGTGGCGAACATATGAAATCAACCGTTTCGGGTATTACATACACAGGTTCTTATTGGATGAGTGGCGTTCCCTTTGCAGCTTGTATTGCTTGTATCAACAAAATGAAGGCTCTTGACACACCTAAAATGTTCCGTGAACTCGGTACTTTAGTTACCGACGGCTTCAAAAAAGCAGGTGCTGAGCACGGCTTCAACCTTGTTGTTTCGGGCGAACCCGCACTTTTCTATTTGAGAATTGCTAATGATGATTCGCTTCTTCTCCATCAGGAGTGGGTTGCTGAATGTGTTAACAGAGGCTTGTTCATCACATCTCACCACAACCACTTCATCAATGCATCTCTCACTCGTGAGGATATTAACCTTTCAGTTGAAATCGCTGAGGATGCATTCAAAGCGGTTAAAAAGAATCACCCCGAATTGGGCTGATTTAGGAATTGAACCGAGTTTTCGGTAATTTATATTTAGGAGGAATATAAAATGGCACTTTCAAAACAGGAGTGGCTTGCTCTTGAAAAGAAAGCTAACGAACTCCGTAATCTCTGTCTTGATACTACCTATTGGGCAGGTAGTGGCCATATCGGTGGCGGTATGAGTGTTATGGATATTATGACAGTGTGCTATCACAAGTATATGCACATTAAGGTTGAGGATCCCAAGTGGGAGGATCGTGACAGATTCATTCTCAGTAAGGGTCATGCAGGTATTGCTTATGCACCTGTTCTTTGCGACCTTGGCTTCAACGACAAAGAAATGCTCAAAACATTCAACCTTTCAGGTTCAAAAATGGGTATGCACCTTGACTCAAACAAGGTTGTTGGTGTTGATGCATCAACAGGCTCTCTTGGTCACGGTCTTTCAATCGGTGTAGGTACTGCACTTGCAGCACGTCTTCTTAAGAAGGACTACAAGACATTCGTTGTTCTCGGTGACGGTGAGCTTGACGAAGGCTCAAACTGGGAAGCAGCAATGAGCGCCGCTCACTACAAGCTTACAAACCTTATTACTCTTGTTGACCGTAATCACAATATGATTGACGGTAACACAGAGGACGTTATGGCTCTTGAGCCCCTTGCAGACAAATGGGAAGCATTCGGCTTCATCGTTAAGAAAATTGACGGTAACAATATTAAAGAGCTTTGCGAAGCTATTGACTTTGCATACGAAAACGAAACAGACAAACCCGTTCTTATCCTTTGCGATACAGTAAAGGGCTGTGGCATCGACTTTATTGAAGGTGACTTCAGATGGCACTACGGTGCATTTGACGATGCTAAATATGAGCAGGGTAAAAAGGCTCTTGAAAATTCTTATGCTGCAAGAGTTGCACGCGTTGAAAAGGAGGCAGAATAATTATGGCAGGCGGATTAAGTTATACAGCTGAACAGTCAACCTCTCTCTCAACAGCCGAAATTTACGGTCAGGCTCTCGTTGAGTTGGCAGAGGCACATCCCGAGGTCGTAGCTCTTACTGCTGACCTTGCAAAATCAACAAAAATCGGTGATTTCCAGAAGAAATTCCCCGACAGATTCTTTAACGTAGGTATTGCTGAACAGAATATGTTTGGTGTTGCTGCAGGTATGGCTAAGGCAGGTCTTGTTCCCTTCCTTTCCACATTCTCACAGTTCGCATCCTTCCGTTCTGCTGACCAGCTTCATACTGACCTTTGCTATCAGAACGTAAACGCAAAGGTTATTGCTACTCACTCAGGAACATCCTTCGGTCAGGCGGGTTCAACTCACCACGCTATCTGTGACCTTGCACTTACACGTTCAATCCCCAATCTTACAGTTATCTGCCCCGCTGACGGTTACGAAACCTACAATGCAGTTATGGCAGCTTACAACACACCCGGTCCCTTCTACATCCGTATCAACCGTGGCTTCGACCGTGTTCTTTACAAGGATGCTGACTACGGCTTTGAGGTTGGTAAGGCAGTAGAGGTTCACGAGGGTTCAGACATCACAGTTATCGCTTGCGGTTCTTGTGTATTCCAGGCTTATCAGGCTGCTGAATTCCTTGAGAAGGCAGACGGACTTAAGGTTCGTGTTCTTGATATGCACACAATTAAGCCCCTTGACAAGGAAGCAGTTCTTAAGGCAGTTATGGATACTCGCCGTATCATCACCGTTGAAGACCACACAGTTATCGGCGGTCTTGGTTCTGCAGTTGCAGAGGTTGTTGTTGAATCCGGTAAGGGCTGTGCATTCAAAAAATTAGGTGTTCAGGACACCTTTGCACCCATCGGTCTTCACGAAGACATTATGTCATACCTCGGTATCGACTCCAACGGTATCATCGACGCAGTTCGTGAGGTTATGAAGGCAGACTTTGAAGAGGATAATGACTGGGACGACGAATTCTAAGGAGGGAAATTTATGGCAAATACACAGGAAGCCATGTATACCAATAAAATATTCCTTTGCGGTGCGTTGCCCCTCTTGAAAACTATCGTTGCAGACGTTCCCTCACTTCAGAAGAAGTTTGAGAACATTCACTGCATTTATCAGGTTAGTTGTCTTGATCCCGATGCTCCCGAAGGAAAGTGGGCTACCCACTTCGTTGTAAACGGTGACGAATGGCTCGTTCACGCTAACAAGGTTGCTTACAGAATTAAAGACCAGAAGTTCGTTGAGCTTCAGTTCAAATCTGTTGAAACAATGAACGCCTTTTTCAAAGGCAAAATCGGTCCCGCAACCTTACCCAAATTCATTGGCTTATCAAACGTTAAGGAATTAGCCGCATTTATGATGGCTCTTCTTAAAATGTCAAGCCTTCTTACAGCCGAAAAACCCCCGGAAAAAGAAGAAGATAAGCGCCTTACAGTTAAGTGCTATTTCTACCTTCTTTCTTCAGGTATCAGCACCCTTAACAAAATGGGTCACGAGGGAATTCACGATTGGGCTTTAAAGAGCCCCGACCGTGTTTACGCATGGAAGGTTGACGGCGAGGATTCTGTTTCTGCATATATCAGAATCAAAGCAGGTAAGAGTAAAGCAGGTAGAGGCGAATACAAACGTGCGCTTCCTTTCTTTACAATGCGCTTCAACAATCTTGACAGTGCCCTTGGCATTCTTATGTCCATCGATGATATGATTGAATCCGTTCAGCAGGGCAAGCTCATCATGGAAGGTGCACCCGAATTCGGTGCTCAGATTGGTGGGTATATGATGGAAATCGGCGCAATGGCAAAATAACAATATAATCTATGGCGCAGGACTTGATTTAGCCTACTCGCTGTATCTTATACAGCTTCGTATTCTAAATCTTCGTCCTGCGCTCATATCTTATATCGTTATTACCTTGACCGTCAGTTACGCCTTCACTCGGCAAAGCCACCTTCTGCATCCATATCTTGCACCATTATTACCTTGACCGAGAATATATCGTATTTTAAGGGGAGGCTTTAGAGTCTCCCTTTTTTATATGCCGAAGCTCGGTAAATTTTCGTCCTGCACACATATCTTATATCGTTATTACCTCGACCGAGAATATGTTTTAGTTTTAAGGGGAGTCTGCGGACTTCCCTTTTATTTCGCCCATTATTAACAATTTTTTAAAAAATTTTACTTGACACAGGGCGTTTGACAATGTATAATGCTAAATGTATATTGATATTTATACCTTTGTTGGTAACAGCGGAGGGAGGGAACTATAAATGAGTCAGGTAAAAGTTAAAGAGAATGAGTCTTTGGATAGCGCTCTTCGTAGATTTAAGAGACAGACATCAAGAGATGGTGTTATTCAGGAAGTACGTAAGAGAGAGCATTACGAAAAACCCTCTGTAAAGAGAAAAAAGAAATCCGAAGCTGCTCGTAAGAGAAAGTTCTATTAAAAACATTGAGATGAAGCCTTATTTTAGGTTTCATCTCTTTATTTTTTTGTTTTTTTGTGTTATGATTAAACTGTTGAAATTTGTGTACAAAAGTGGATGATTTTATGCGATTTGAAAAAGATACCACAATTAAATATATGTTCCGTGAAATTCACGACATTACTCCCGAGGTTGTAAGGGAGCTGGGGCTCGAGGCAATTCTTTTTGACCTTGATAACACAACGGTTAAGGATGCTACTATGTCCACTATTCCCGGTGCTATTGCCTGGATAAAATCCCTTAAGGATGCAGGCATTAAGGTTGCAATGGTTACCAACACGCCCCACATCAGGGCATTTTGGTTTTCAAAAACCTTTGGCGTTAAATTCCATGCCTACGCCAAAAAGCCCTTGCCCTTAGGACTTATACGTATGTCACGTAAGCTGCACGTACCTCTTGAAAAAATCGGTATGGTGGGGGATCAGGTTTTTACGGACGTTGCCGCCGCTAACCGTTGCGGTGCAGTACCCATTCTTGTGGACCCTGTTGAAAACAAGTGGTTCTGGAAAAATCATTACAAGAAAAACCGAATCAAGGAGCAACCCATTCGCGAAGCCTTTTTAAAGGAGCACGGCTATTATGGAGAAAATAAACAATCTTAAAAAGCTTTTAAAATCCTCCAACGAGGCTATTCTTATTCATTCACCTGAAAACAGGCGGTATTTTACCTCCTTTCCCTCAAGTGACGGTTATCTTGTGGTTACAAAAAGCGATGCGGTGTTTTTTACCGACAGTCGTTATATTGAAGCGGCTCAGAAAAATTGCACCTGCAAGGCTCAGCTTTTAACAAGGCTTTCCGTAGAGGTGAAGAGCTTTTTAACAGACAACAAAATTGAAAAGGTATATGCCGAAACAGAGCGTCTTTCCGTTTCGCTTCTTTCACAGTTAAGAAAAATACTGTTACCTGTTAAAATCACCCCTTCCCAAAGGCTTGAAAATACAATCAACCAATTACGTTCTGTTAAAGCTTCAGACGAAATTGAAAGCATAAAAAAAGCACAGGCAATTGCCGAGGAAGCCTTCAACCATATTGTAACCTTTATAAAGCCGGGTGTTACCGAAAAGCAGATTGCACTTGAATTAGATTTTTATATGCTTTCCCACGGTGCCGAGGCACTTTCCTTTGAGACCATTGCCGTAACAGGGGCGAAAACCTCAATGCCCCACGGTGTGCCCGACGACGTAATTGTAAAAGAGGGCGACTTCGTTACAATGGATTTCGGTGCAGTTTATAAGGGGTACCATAGCGATATGACTCGTACCGTTGCCGTAGGAAAAGCGTCCGACGAGCAAAAAAAGATTTATGACGTGGTTTTAAGTGCTCAGAAAAATGCACTTTCCGTTCTTGAAAAAGGTCTTCCCTGTTCCGAAGCGGACAAAGCCGCAAGAAGCATTATTGAAGAGGCGGGCTACGGTGAGTATTTTGGTCACGGCACAGGTCACGGTGTTGGTGTTGAAATTCACGAAGGTCCCAATCTTTCCCCAAGAAGCACACAAAAGCTTCAGGCGGGTAACGTGGTTACTGTTGAGCCCGGCATATATATTCCCGAAAAATTCGGTGTAAGAATTGAGGATATGGCACTCATTACCGAAAAGGGCTATGAAAATTTAACATCATCTCCCAAGGAGTTGATAATCCTTTGAAATACGAAAATTTTGATGAGTTAAAGAACGCTTGTCTTACCTGTAACAATTGCAAATTATGTTCAACACGAACCAACGTGGTTTTTGGTGTTGGCAACGAAAATGCTGATATTATGTTTATTGGCGAGGGTCCCGGTGAAAACGAGGATTTACAGGGTGAGCCCTTTGTTGGTAAGGCGGGTCAGCTTCTTGACAAATATCTTGAGGTTATAGGGCTTTCAAGAAATAAAAATATTTACATTGCCAACATAGTAAAATGCAGACCGCCCGCCAACCGTGACCCCGAAGCCACGGAGCAGGAGGCTTGTATTGAGTGGTTGCGTAGTCAGACCCGACTTATTAAGCCTAAAATTATTGTTTGTCTTGGTCGTATTGCGGCGCAGAAATTAATTTCTGAGGACTTTAAGGTCACAAAACAGCACGGCGAATTTATTAAAAAGGGCAATATCTTTTTTATGGGTACGTACCACCCTGCGGCACTTCTGAGAAACCCCAACAACAAGCCCGATGCACTTGCGGATTTTCAGAATCTCAGGGATAAAATAAACGAGTTAAATATAAAACTTTAAAGGAGTTTTAATTATGGATATTAAAAATTACATTGCCGAAGGCAAAGCCATACTTGGTATTGAATTCGGTTCAACAAGAATTAAGGGTGTGCTTATTGATGATGAGGGTACAGTTCTTGCGGTAGGTGGCTACGACTGGGAAAACAGCCTTGTAAACGGCATCTGGACCTACGGCGAGGATGAATTTTTTGCAGGACTTAAGGGTTGCTACGCTACACTTAAGCAGGATGTAAAGGACCGTTACGGCATTACCCTTACAAATCTTAAATATATCGGTATCAGCGGTATGATGCACGGCTATCTTGCCTTTGATAAGGACGGCAAGCTTCTTGCACCCTTCCGTACATGGCGTAACACCTGTGCAGGTGAAGCCGCAAACAAATTGACCGAGGAATTTCAGTTCA
The DNA here is from genome assembly GCA_017550105.1 of Clostridia bacterium. Taxonomy (GTDB): domain Bacteria; phylum Bacillota; class Clostridia; order Oscillospirales; family Acutalibacteraceae; genus DTU089. Next base: position 38,347 of record JAFYLQ010000049.1, read on the forward strand.
ATATTCCCGACCGTTGGAGCATTGCACACCTCTATCAGTTGATTCTTGAGGATGCAGACCACGTTAAGGACGTTGCATACTTTACAACCCTTGCAGGTTATATTCATACACTCCTTACAGGTGAAAAGGTTCTCGGTATCGGCGAGGCTTCAGGCATGTTCCCCATGGAGGGCAACAACTATAGTGAAGCAATGCTCGATAAATTCGACAGTCTTGTAGCTGACAAGGGCTACGGATGGAAAATCCGTGACATTCTTCCCAAGGTGCTTGTTGCAGGTGAAAATGCAGGTACACTCACACCCGATGGTGCAAAGCTTATGGATGCCGAGGGTGACCTTCAGGCAGGTATTCCTATGTGTCCTCCCGAGGGTGACGCAGGTACGGGTATGGTTGCTACAAACAGTGTAAGAGTAAGAACGGGTAACGTTTCTGCAGGTACCTCAGTATTTGCTATGATTGTTCTTGAAAAGCTTCTTTCAAGGCTTTATCGTGAAATTGATATGGTTACAACACCCGACGGTGCACCCGTTGCAATGGTTCATTGTAACAACTGCACGTCCGATATTAACGCCTGGACATATCTTTTTAAAGAGGTTCTTGACCTTATGGGTGCAGAATGCTCAATGGGTGATTTGTTCACTTCACTTTTCAAAAAGTCTGCCGAAGCAGATGCAGACTGCGGCAACCTTATTTCATACAACTATTTCTCAGGCGAATTCCTTACAGGCTTTGAAACAGGTAAGCCCCTTTTCATAAGAGAGCCCGATAGCAAATTCTCACTTGCAAACTTTATGAGAGTTCAGCTTTTTACAGCCTTTGGCGGTATCAAAATCGGTATGGATATTCTTGAAAAAGAAAACGTTGCCATTGATAAAATTCTCGGTCACGGCGGTTTCTTTAAAACTCCCGTTATCGGTCAGAGCGTTCTTGCCGCCGCTATGAATGCACCCGTTTCCGTAATGGAAACAGCCGGTGAAGGCGGTGCATGGGGTGTTGCGGTCCTTGCGGCTTTCGCATCAAACAAAGAGGACGGCGAAGCCCTTCCCGATTACCTTGATAACAAGATTTTTGCAACACAGAAAATGACAACCCTTGCTCCTGACGAGGCAATTGTAAATAGCTTTAACGGATTTATGGAAAACTACAAAAAAGGCCTTTCGGTTGAAAGAGCAGCGGTAGAAATGTAATAAAACCAATTCGTAATGCTTAATTCATAATTCGTAATTAAAGGGGCTAACGCCGATTATATTGCTGACCGCAGGTCCCGAAATTCCTCATTCCTAACTCCTCATTCCTAACTAAAAACTCCCCTGCGACTGCAGGGGAGTTTTTGTTATATGTACATTGTTTGTCCGTTGTTTTCTCTTGATTTATCCGCAAGAAAAACTACTCTGTGACCTGCAATTGAGTTTTCAATTGAGGTGCAGGAAAGTGAGGGCTCTTCACCACGGATATATTTGATGAAATCCGCAGTAAGTGCAGTATCTGCACCGCCGTGACCCTCATCGGGTGTATCGGTTAAATCAATATATTTCTCGTCATAATACTTACCGGGCTCGGGGTTGATGGTTTTTACTCTTACAAACTTGTTTTCAAGCTCGCCGTAAATATCACCCCTTGTACCAATAATGCGTATGGTCCTTATGGACTCTGCCGCACCACCTGCAAGGTTATGTGTGCCCGTTGCACCGCTTTTGAAGTTAACCATAACACTCTGGTGGTCAACAACGTCGTTGTCGCATCTGAACATACATCTGCCGTATTCACTGTTTTTAAGAAGCTCAAGGCGTTGCTCATCCGTGGGATTCTCAACGTCCTCTAAATCCTTCCATACGTAGACCTCCCAGCTATTGGGGTGGTCAAGATAAACACGCTTAGCGCTGAAATCACAAAAATCCACTCTCGGACAATCCACAAGGCAACGTGTACCTGCCTCGGCAGGTGCATTTTCGGGTCTGAAGTGGAATTGTGAGCCCACCGATGAAACTGAAACGGGCTCATCATCACCCATAAGCCACATCATAAGGTCAAGGTCGTGACAACATTTTGCAAGAAGCATTGACGTATGACATTTTTTGCTGTTTGCCCATTTACCACGGACGTAGGATGTTGAAAGGTGATGGTAGCTTACGTTTTCAACTGTCTGAATGTTTATAACGTCACCGATATCACCGTCAACAATGCTCTTTTTTATAGCCGCGTACACGGGGTTGTAACGAAGCACGTGACAAATCATAACCTTGTTTTTATTGCGGTTAACAACCTCAATAAGCTTGTCCATTTCCTCCTCATTAACTGCGAAGGGCTTTTCAAGAAGCATATCGTAGCCCACTTCGAGAAGGGGGATTGAGGTTTCGACGTGGATTTCATCCATAGTGCCGTTTATAACAACGTCGGCAAATTTAGGCGCCTTTGACAAAGCCAAGGCATCATAAAAGCAATTTTCCTCGGGGAAGCCGAAAAGGTCACGTACGTGGTTTCGGCGGTATTCGTCGGGCTCGGCAACGCCCACAATCTGAAGCTCGTCGGGGTGAGCCTTGGAGTATTCGGCATAGGACATTGCACGGTGTCCGGCACCAAGTATAATTGCTGTAACGGGTTTTTGAGTCATAGTAATCACTGCTTAACGTAAATTTTTTGCCATAGTAGCGGTTTCAAGCTTTGTTGAAAGCATTTTAAAACCGAGTCTTTTATAAAAACGGATAGCACCCTCGTTGCTAAGGTGTGCCTGAAGCATAATGCCCTTTACCTTGCGGGCTTTAAGCTCTTCAAAAAGGGCATCCATAAGCTTTGCGCCGTAGCCCTGATTTTGATATTCATCCATAATATCAATGTGAAGGTGGGCGGGATATTTCCAACCGAAAATATCGTAGGGAATGGGGAAAAGCCACGCCTGCTTGCCGCTTTTTTTATCAAGCTTTTTGATTTCGGGAACGTCAACCTTGCGGAAAACCTTGTGAAAGCGTTTGTAATTAGGCTCACAAAGAATATATCCGACAACTGTGTCGTTATCATCAACAAGCACAAAGGACGAGTCGTAGCACTCACGTGCATAATATGTAGAAAACATCCTTGCAAGTCGGTAACCCAAAACAGGGTCGTTCTGAAAGGTGGGACCCGCGGTCATACGGCAAACGTATTCAACCTGCTTAAGGTCGTCGGGTCGCATTTTTCTTATAGTTGCCATTAATTTTTAACTCCGTCCGATTTATTGGGCTTTTTGCGTTCAATTTTTTCACGGGTGCCGTCGGGACGTACAATAACAGTACTGTCCAGCTGTGTTTCAAGGGATTTTCTGAAAGCGGCAACGTACTCGGCTCTTAAAGCCTTCTGCTCCTTTGCCTCTGCTTCAGTTAAACCTTCCGCCCTTGATTTACGGGCAAGAAAATTGATTCTGTCGATTTTTTCCTGAGTAATCATACACACAAATCCTTTTAATTTACTAAACATATTATAGTATTATATAAAAATAAGTCAATAGTAAAAAAATGATTTTAAGAAGAAAACACCTTGCCGAAGCAAGGTGTTTTATATGCTTGATTAAAATCCGCTCATTGCAAACATTCCAAAGAAGAGTATGAAATAAAATGCGTAGAAAACTGCAAGACCGGCATAAATACAAGTACACACAATACCGCTTATTTTACCAACAATACCGAGGATTCGTGCGGCAACGAGCTTACCGGGAAGTCGCATTCCCATTGTTCGGCAGATATCCATAAGCTCCATAATTTCCTTTAGTGCATTGTTGCCGAAAAAGATTGCAATGATGGAAGCAATGGGAAATTCGGACATTATGGTTGAAGCGAGTGCTTTGCCAAAGACACCGTCGATTCGCTGTTGTATATCGGGCGGTAAAATATTGGGCTGAGCGGGTTGTTGATACACAGGCTGCTCAAACTGAGGTTGCTGTGTCTGTTGGGGTTGCTCGTAAACGGGCTGATAATTGTTGTTATCCATAGTAATACCTCCGTAAAAATTTTAAAATTAACTTTTCGGCTTGTTTGATTATTGCCGAAAGCTTTAAATGCTGAATGTAGGGAAGAATACCCCGAAATGTGCGGGATCGCCGGATATAATATTAAATATGAAAGAAATAAGGTTTATGGTTATCATAATGCTATAAGCGAGTCCGACAAATTTGCCTATATTTGCAAGAACCTTTACAATTTTAAGCTTAGCGGGAATTGCAATGCCACGAGCCAGGCACAAATTGTAAAGCTCCTTTACGGTTTTAGAAGCGCTGAGTCCCAAAAAGAATGCAACAAAGCTGAGAAAGGGAACTTGCATCATTATTACGGCTGCAATCGCTTTGCCAAGGCTTTTATCAATCTTTTGTTGAAAGTTGTCGGGCAAAGCATTTTGTTGTTCGTTTTGGGATATAAGGTTATCATCCATAGCAAGACCTCTCTTTCAGTTATTTCGCTCAGATTAATTTTCCGAGTTGAGTTTCTTCAAAAATTCTTTGATTGAGTTGTCGTATTTTTCGGTGTCAATGAATCTTAACTGTGAGTGTCCGCCCTTGGGCCACCACACAAGCTGCTTGTCCTTACTGCCGCATTTGTCATAAAGCTTCTGTGCGTAATCGGGGGTTGAATAGGGGTCCTCCTTGCTGTGAAGCATAAGAAGGGGTTTGTTCAGCGTGTCTATAATGTCAATGGGACCCTTACGCATTGTGTAGCCCGTACAGATTTTGTATAAAAGGTTGATGCATTGCATAACGGGGAAAACAAGTGTGTGAAGCTCAATAAGGTGGTTACGCATTGAGTAGTAAAACCTTGCAAACATACCCTCGGTTACAATACCTGCAACGCAGTCGGGGCATTCGGGGTTTGTAATTGTGTACATACCGCCTGCGGCACCGATACAAATGCCGTGGAGCACAATCTGCTTAATGCCCTTTTCTTTAATAAGAAAATCAATCCACTTAAGGTCGTCCTTGCTTTCTTCTCTGCCAAGGGTGTTAAAAACACCATCGCTGAGGCCGTGAGCTCTGGGGTCCATAACAAGCACGTTGTAGCCGGACTCTGCATACGGCTTAGCAAAATAGTAGCCGTATCTGAGGCTTTCGGTGCGTCCTGATAAAATCATCGCACATTTATCATTGCCGAAGTCGAAATATTCACCATAGAGGTTGATTTTGCCGTTAACAACGTGCACGTCCTCTTTATATTGTTCGTTTTCCTTCATCCATGCAATGCCGATTGCATCCATAGAGATCTGGGGCTCACGTGTGAATTGAAGAGAGCGGTCCCATTTCTTTTTGTTTTTTCTGACCAGGGTGGTAACGTAGGTTATGGTTGCTGCAACCATAGTAATGCAAAGATGAATTATTACTATTAAAAGCAATACACCGATAACTATGCCGCATATCTGTAAAGGGGTCATTTTTGCTTTTTCGTCCTTTCGGCTGTTTTTCTGTTTTCAATTTCCTGACGGAGTTCAAGCACCTTGTTGAAAACTATGTCGTTAAGTCTTGTAAAATCCTCACGGGAGTAGGTGTCCGTTTCCATATAATCCCATACGTTAATGGGCTTGCCGATAATAATTCTGGCACGTTTAAAAAATCCGTAATTGCCGTCGGTGACTATGGGTATAATGGGAGCCCCGGAGTCAAGGGGGATTGCAAGATAGCTTTTGTAAAAGGGATGGATTTTGCCGTCGGGGGTGTTATGACCCTCAGGGAAAATCTGCACAAGGTTGCCTTTTTTGATTTCTTCAACGCTTTTTTTCACAAAGCTTTTATCCTTGGTAACTCGGTTTGCTTCAATTCCGCCAAAGAACTTCATACCAAAACGAAGGAAGGGGTTGTTGAAGGCGATTTCCGCCGCTACAACACAAAGCTTGTGGGGGCAAAGCACAAACATATTCTGAGCATAGTCACTTTGGTTAAAGTGGTTTGAAACTATGAGTGCACCACCGTCAATTTTTCTTCCTTGAACTGATTTATCCTCATAATAAATTTTAGTTTTAAAATACAAGAAAACAAACGGATAGCCCAATATAAGAGCAACCCAACGACCGATATTGTAAAACAATTTAATCCACCTTATTCAAATGATATAGTTAATGCACAGGCGAGTGCCTGAGTAGGAACGGTATAAACGTCCACACAGAAGCCCAAAGCTTCGATTTTTTCAACAAGGGCTTCAATATATTCCTCTGAAAGGGTGTTGTCATAAAAAATTGTAACAATATCCTTGCCCTGAGCCTCAAGAGTATTTTTGAGTGTGTCTGTAACGGCTTCGTCAAGGGTGGAGCTGATTTTAAGGATTTCTTTGCGGTGTAAAGCATAGAAGGAGGGCTCTTTATCCTCAACAATTCGTTTGATAAATGAAACTACGTAAATATTTTTAATGGTTTCGTTAATATCAGCTACAATGCTTTCCATATTTGTTTCGGTGAAATCGATTATGGGAAGTGAAGAGTAGCACTCTGCAATATCCTTGGTGTTTATAACGTGGATATTGGCGTTTTTATAAAGCGTTTTTGCCTGTTCGGCAGAAAGAATAGCGTCGTTACCATTGGGGAAAACGATAATCTCATTAGCCTCGGTCTTTTTGAAGGCTTCAATATAGTCCTTCGTAGAAACACCGTCCTCGGAGTATATAACAACGTCCGCACCCATTTCAATAAAAAGATTCTGCACGGCTTGGTCGTAAGCAACGGCAACCACGGAGAAAGCACCGTCATTTTTAACAGAGGAACAAAGAATATTCTTTGTAAGGTCCGTGTGCTGAACAGTCATATTTTCAATTTTAAGGGTTAAAAACTCACCGAACTGTTGGCAATAATTAAGAACCTCGCCGGGGGTAAGGGAGTGAATATGTATTTTAACCTTGTCGGAGTCGTAGGTCGTAACAACGGAGTTGCCCAGCTCATTGAGGGTGGCTTTAAACTCCTCGTAATCAAAGGCTTTTTTGTAATTTGCCACCTGTAAAAGCATTTCGGTACAGTAGCCGAATTCAAATTTACTGTCGGGAGTAAATACGGAATAATCAACCTGTTCAGCTTCCTGCTTTAAGGCTTCGGTTTCCTCAATGCTGTCACCGTCAAGGTACTTTTTCATACCCTCAAACAGGCATACAATGCCGGCACCGCCACTGTCAACAACGCCTGCCTCCTTGAGAGTGTCAAGAAGGTTTGGTGTGTTTTCAAGAGATATACGTGCGTGTTCTATAAAAAGATTAACGGTATCATCAATGCTTTGATTTTCCGAAAAATTATCCTTAAGTGCGGCAGTTGCTTCTCTTACAACGGTAAGCATGGTGCCCTCAACGGGGTTCGCAACTGCAGAATAAGCACATTCAACACCCTTTTCAAGGGCACAAATGAAAAGACCTGCATCTGCTTCATCAGTTTCGCCGAAGGTCTCGGAAAAGCCCTTTAAAAATTGGGACACAATAACACCCGAGTTGCCCCTTGCCTCAAAGACAATGGACCTTGCAAACCTTTTGGAAACAACGGATAAATCCGTCATAGAGCTATCCACCTGAACAAGACCCTTGCTGATGGTGGTGAGCATATTTGTGCCTGTATCACCATCGGGAACAGGGAAAACGTTTAACTGGTTTATGGTTTTGCAATTAACGTTAAGGTTTCTTACACCGTAATCAACCATATTTTTAAAGCATAAACCGTCTAATTTCTGTATCATGAAATCCTCCGAAGGGAAAGTTGTTTATTTTTGTGTCAATTTGTCCATTGTGGCTTTTTCAACGGATAAATCCTCTGAAATTTCTTCGCCGAGGAAGTAAAGACCAACCATACCGGGACCAACGTTTGTGCCACTGCCTGAGAATACGTCGGAGACATAAACCGCCTTGGGATTAAGCTCCTTTTTAATCATATCTGCAAGGGTTTTAGCATAAGCCTCGCGGTCACTGTGTGAAACGATAACGTATTGATTTTCGATATCTGTTGCAGTTGCTCTTGTGTATTCAACGGTAAGGGCAAGTGCTTTGTTCATACCCTTTGCCTTAGTGAGCACGGATACGTAGCCTTCACGGTTACAGTCACCCATGGGCTTAACACCTGCAAAATTACCCATAATGGCTTTGCCCATAGAGATTCTGCCGCGACGTGCAACGAAAATAAGGTCGTCAATGGGTCCCATCTGATGAACCTTGTGCTTGTTTTCCTCAAGCCAGGCAATGATTTCGTCCATTGATTTGCCTTCCTTTTTAAATTGAAGGGCATAAACTACAAGAAGACCAAGGGCACCCGCCATTCTTAATGAGTCAAAGCAGTAAATATTGCAATCGGGATATTCCTTGCGAACTCTTTCAGCGGCACCTGCGGCAACGTTATATGTAGAACTGATTTTTGAAGAAATGGACATATTAAGAATGTCGTAGCCATCTTCAACGTATTTCTTGAAAATCATATAATAGTCCTCGGGACTGGCAGGGGCGGTTGAAACCTCCATCTTTTTGTTGGAGAGTGTTTTGTAAAACTCGTCACGACTGATATTTGACCAGTCAAGAGTGGTGTTAAAATCTCTGCCGTCGCTGAAATGAATGTAGCCCTGAATATAATCCTCAAGACCGAAGGTGGTCCTGATTTCCTCTGATAAATCACAGGTAACGTCGGGTAAAATTACAAACTTTTTCATAAGAATTCCTCCGTTGAAGTTTATGCTTTGAGTTTTGAAATAAGACTTGCGGTAAAAGAAAACATAAAGCCGCAATATAACTATTCATACATAATCTATTATAATATATAGCCGAGCGTTTTTCAACATCTTTCGACAAAAGTTATGTGGTAAAATATAGTTGAAATTTGTGTAAAATATAAGTATAATATTACCATTAAATATGGAGGTGGAAGTTATGCTTTCTTCACTTGGCTCTCTCTGGCAGGAAATAGCGGCTATTTTTATGAGTATCATTATGACTTGTGGTTCTCTTTTTGGCGCTTTTGCTCCGTCAGACACAGCAAATCCCGACAAATACGTAGACTCTGAAATTAAAAACGTTATTTTCCTTATTGGCGACGGTATGGGCTTTAACCATCTTGAAAAAGCTAAACAGGAACGTAACATCACCCTTTCAATGGATACCTTTGATATCAAAGGGGCTTCAATGACACGTTCATTATCTGCCGCAGTTACCGATAGTGCTGCAGGCGGTACAGCCCTTGCAACAGGCGAAAGAACATATAACGGCGGTATCGGTGTTTATATGTATGACCCTGTGGCGGCTTTCTCATATCCCAAAAACATTACCGAATTATGTGCTGAAAACGGTATGATGACAGGTGTTATTACCACCGACGAAACATCCGGTGCAACACCCGCTGCATTCTCTGCACATTCATCCGACCGCGGTAACACCGAGGATATTACAAATGACCAGTTCGCATCGGATATTGATATTATCTGGGGTGCCGCAAACGGTGTGGCAAGTAAGGGCTTGGCAAAGCAGAACGGCTTTGAGTACGTTACAACCTACGATGAAATGATGGCACTCGAGGAGGGTAGTCGCAGCTTTGCTCAGTTTACAAATACACTTTGGAATCTTGAGCAGTCCGATGCAAACACACCCACTCTTTCACAGATGACCGCAAAGGCAATTGACCTTCTTGACGACACTGACGAGGGCTTCTTCCTTATGGTTGAGGGTGCTCATATTGATAAGCATTCACATAGCAACGACGATGCTTCTATGACTGAGGCAGTAGTCGAGTTTGACAAGACAATTCAGTACGTGCTTGAATACGCAAAGAACGACGGCGAAACCCTTGTTGTGGTTACTGCTGACCACGAAACAGGCGCTATTACCCGTAATGCAGACGGCACCTACTCATTCACATCAGGCTCACACTCCGACGCTAACGTACCCGTGCTCGTTTACGGTTCAAGCAAGGTTATTAACGCAGGTGAGATTTTAAATAACTACGAAATCCCCATCAGAATTGCTTATACCTTAGGCTTCACAGAGGACCAATTCCCCTACGAGGTAATGATTGCGGCATAACTTAGTAACAACAAAACACCTGAGATTCTGTTTTCTGAATCTCAGGTGTTTTTTCTATTAATCGTTATATGTAACCTGTCTTCCGGTAACAAGTCTTGTAAAGCCTCTGCCCACTCTGGTATGAAGCTTTTGTATACGACCCTTACGGGTTACGGCAAGTGCCGTTTTAACTGTGAAGGGGTCGGCGGTGGCTTTTAATTCCTTAATATCCTTTTTGGAGAACATATTGTACCAACGCTCGTTGTAGCTTGTGTAACGTGAGGTGTCATTTTCATCTACCTCAATAATGCGGTAGCCGTACATTGTTGCGAATCTGTCACCGTTATAGCGTGTGCTCAGGGAGTTTACAATGTCAATTCCCTTGCATTTTACACCGAAGGCATTGGTGTGGTCGTGTCCTGTGAAAATACCAAGCACGTCACCCTTCTCAACCATAGCGTCAAACTGACCGTAGTTAGGGAAGCCGCAACAGGGCGTTTCGTTAAGTGTACCGAAGTTCACCTGTGTGGGGTCGAACATATAAAAATCCTTTTTGTTGTACATATGACTGAAGGAATAAAGCTTGTGCTTGCTTACCTTTTTAAGCACGTCGTAAACCTCGGGTACAATAATATGCTGAAAGGCGAGGGAGTAAATCTTCTTGCCGTTTTCTGCGGTGATAAGGTCGCTCTTTTTCTTATACCATTCAACGTCCTCGGCGCTTACACAACCGTAATGACCTGCATCGTCATAATCTCCTGAGTCGAACACCCAAAGATTATACTTCATTTCCTTGCCGTCGGTTGACAAAACGGGAATATTATAGGTTCCGTTTTCGGCTAATTCCTTGCCGTTTTCATTGGTGACGGAGCAATCAAATGTGTTGTAATATTCCATAAGCTCACGTCTTGAAAGAGGGCCTCTTTCGGAATCGTGGTTACCAAAGGTAATGGCAACGGGAATTTTACGCTCGTCAAAGATTTTCATAAATCTTGCGATATATTCCTTGGTTTTGTTGCTATCGTCGTAGTTTTGTACGTTGTCACCCGTTACAATTACAACGTCGGGTTTTTCAATATCACAAGCTCTTGCAATGAGTACAAGGGAGAAGTTGATATTCTCATCTTCCATATGGGTGTCGGTAACGTGCATAATTTTAAGCTTACCATTATTGAATTTGATGGAACGAGCTGTGTTAAGTGCTGTGATTTCCATTTTTGCCTCCTTGAATTAACCTAAAATCTGAAAAATTACTCTGAAAAACATAACGATAAAGGCTTCAATCTTTTCAAAGATACTGCTATAGATGGGCGTTTCAGCTTCATCCTCCGATTCAGCCGTAAAACGAATATTATCAAGACTGATATCTGCTTCGTCATTTGTTGAAAATTTGAATTTGATGCCCGTTACTGATGAAAGCACGTTATTTGAAAAGGTTTCCTGTGAGTTATAATCCGCTACGTAAAGGGTATTGAGATCAAGTGTAATTTTATGCCATTGACCGTCTGCGGGAATGGTGGTTTGTGTTTTGCTCGATATGTTATTTACGGGATTGTAGCAGTTTATAGCATTTTCGCAGAACGTAACACTATCAAGGGTTACATCGGATTTTCCGTTGTTGCGAATATAAAAACTCATTGTGCCGTAATCAGAGTAGTCGGAATCAGCCTCCTGAAAGGCGTTCAGTTTCACACCATCCCTGTACGTCATAAGGGGGGCTACGCTGAATGTCTGTTTTTGGGAAACAATTCCGAGACCATTATCACCGTTAAAGGCATTTTCGGGATTGATTGAAATTTTTGCATTGGTTACTTCCCATGCGCGGTATGTGCCTGAAATTTCATCAAGATAATTGTGATAAAGGCTGAAATCCTCACAGTCCGCCCAGTTTTTGTCAGCCCAGTAATGTGGTTTTTCCACAGAGCCCACCACAAAGGGGCTTACGGGCATAAACAACTCGTCTTTGCAGGATGAATAAAGATTTGCCTTATAATTTCCGAGACAGTAAGCATAGGTTACGCTTACGGGATTTTTTACATCCTCACAATAAACTCTGATAGTGTTATTACTTATGATTTCCGCATCGGCTTTAAGGTAAATACCGTCACTTCCGCATATGGCGAAGCCGTAAAGGCTATTACCCTTTACCTTAAGGGTGTCACCTGCGTTGTTGAAGGTAATGAAAATACTTGAATCTGCAACCTCTGTAGATATAGGATATGCAGCAGTATGGGGAGCTTCATTGTTATATACGAGAGATTTTGCGGCGGTTGCCATACGCTGACCGATTTCCTGCTTGTTTTCGGGGTGAATAAAACCTAATTCAGATATGTAGGTTAAAGGAACGTCATAATTTGTAACAACCGCACGTGATTCAGGTGCTTCGTGCTGAAACTCGGTATAATTAATATTCCAATCAAGGAGCTTGTACCCTGTTTCGGAGTAGTAGTAGGGGGCAAGGTGTGTATAAATCAATGGTAAAAGACCCTTGGTATAATTGAAATGTTCGGTATAAGAGCTTTGCAGAAGCTCTAACTGAGCGGAATATTCTTCGGGAATATAGCCGTTCATAAGGTCGCTTTCACCCTGATACCATATTATACCCTGCGGTCTGAAATTTTTCAGGGCATTTGTACGTAGGTTGAAGTTTGCACCCATGTCATGATAAATGTTTTGTTCTGATTCTATCCATTTATCCTTTTCTATGTATAAACCACGGTTTGAAAGTATGCTTTTAACCGTGGGACATTTATCAATAGCCTCTCTTGAAATCCAGGACGCGACGGACGAACCACCAAGCGAGGAGTTGAGAATACCTATGGGTACATTAAGGCTTTCCGCCATATCTATTGCAAAAAATGCTGCAACGGCACTCATTCCGTAAATGAGATCGCTTTCACCGTCTATCCATTTTGCATCGATTATATCGGGTTGCGGATCAACGGGTACAAGAGAAAGAGAGTCCTGTCCGTTGTACTGAGGGTAAGCCGGTTCTGTGAGAACGCGAATCCATTTTGAAAGCTTTTCACCGTCTTCCATCATTTTGCTACCCACCTTGGACTGTCCGAGAGGGTACATCATATTACTCTGTCCGCTTGCAAGCCACAATTCACCAAAAACAACGTCAGTAAGTCGGGCAAATTCAACGGAATTGCACTTGAGAATAATTGTGTATTCACTAAAGCTACCTGCGGGAGCATTGAATGAAATGGTAAACGTGCCATCAACCGCTGTAGCATCGCTACGGGCAACAAGTTTGTTTTCCTTATCAAGAAGCAGAAGTGTTATAGAATCGCCGCTTTTGGCGGTACCGGAAAGAATGGCTTTCTCATTTTGTTGGAAAAGCATACCATTGCCATAAACGTTATATAATTGTGCTGTTGTGTTTGTCGCCGATACCGGTGCACCGCAACAAGCAACAAGGGGTAAGCATAAAAGTAAAGAAATAAATTTTTTTAACATAAAAAACACCTACCGTAAAATTAAATAATCTCAACCATCTGATGAATATTGACTTCGGGTACGGTAAAATTCACTCTGCCGTCAACAAAGGCAAAATCAAGGCATTCGCCCGAGGGGACAAGCCTTACGGACGAGGTTTTTTCGTCACGCTTTACGCTACACTTAACGTTGTAAAGGGGAATGGTGTCCTCAATTACCTCGGTGTTTTTGCCTCTTAAGGTTGTGTGGGCGAAAAGAAGGTGGAGAATATTTCGGTTCTCATTTTCCTGTTTAGTGTAAGTCATAACTGCTTTGTCGGGTATATTTACCAATACCTGTATTTCATCACCGAGCAGTCTTTTAAGAATATATGTAAAGAGTTCTTTAAAATAAATATGTCCGTGATTTGCATAAGCGGTAAAAATATCCCAACCCACGTATGCAATATTATCATTAATAACAGCACCGCAGAATTTTTCTTCGGGATTATTGGGAGCGTGCATATGTGAGCAGAAATGCTCAAGGGTTCTGTTGAAATAGGGGTTCTGCATAAGAGCAACAACCTCACCCTCGGTTGCATTGAATTTATTAAAATCGCAACGCATTATATATTCTGTTTTGCCGTTGACTGTTTCAAACTCGGGGATAAAATAAGTGGGATTAAACTCGTTTTTGCCCTGATAATTAGCACCAAAATCAAGGATGAATTTGCCGTCCTTTACTATTGATTCGCCTGTGGCAATAATTTTACCGCCCTTTTTCAGATATTCCTTTATCTTTTCGGTCATTTCAGTCGAGAAGCCTGAAACGTCGGGAAGAATTAGCAGCTTGTAGTCGGACAAATCGGCTGTTTCGTCGATGAAATTGTAAAGAAGATGGCCTTCTAAAAGCATACGGTTTGCACCAACGTCCGCTTTAACGTCCCTGTTACCCGTTATGGCTTCGGCACTTAAAACCGCAATATCAGCAAGGTTTACGGCACCGTTTAACCAAGGCTCCTTCTCCTCAATTAATGAGTATGCCTTGCCTATAAGGTTGTAGGTTGCCATATTCATTTCGGAAAGGGGGTGCATCTGGTCACCAATGGAGCAGCCTGCTCCGTTTGCAACGCTCAAAGCGGTTTCATAAATAAGTGCATTGGGGTGCTTATAGCCGCCGAATTCACCCCAACTGTGGTGGAATTTGCCGGTCATACCCAAAAATTCCTTGTCCTTAACTGTGCGCACGTATGCGGCAGAAAGGGGAAAGTGGTCGTAGCCCCAACCGCCTGTGGGCAGGCTTTCAAGCTCAAGGTGGGTGTTTTTGTCAATATAGCGGTAGTCACCTTTGGGAATATGACCGCCGTTATGGAATATTGTTGTAGTGTCACTGTGCTTTCTTACGGCTTCGTTGGTTCTTTCAAGATATTTGTTAAATACTATCTGAGCATGCTTAAGGCAGTCCTCCTCGTTTTCAGCGTCAAGACCGAGAGCCTTCATATCCTTAACACATTTTTCGCACACACATATTCTGGGTGCAATAATATCAAGAAAAATACCGCAGGGGTTATATTTAATCATAACCTCCTCAATCTGTGCGCAAAGAAGGTCGAGGTATCCTGTATTAAAGCAAAGCACGTGGAAGTGGACCTCGTTAAAGTATTCCTCCATATCCTTGGGGTCAAGGGAATACCACCAACGCCATTCGGGATGTCTTACAAATTCCTTTTCATCATAGCCTGCCGAAATATAAACGGGCGCATTAACGCCGAGCTCCTTACAGGCTTCAAGCTGTGCGCCTAAAAGGTCAAAATCAAGTTGTGGGTGAATTTCGTTGACCTCGGTGGGATGATAGGACCAACCGTGATGGCATTTTGAAAAAACCGTTATGGAGTCAACGTGACCCGCCTTTAATGCCTTTTGGAACTGTTCCTTTGAAAAGTTGTTGCCCACGGGCACTAATTCACTTGTGTGAAAATCAAGATGTACCTGTCTTTTTCTGAGCATAATATAGCCTCCGTTTGTGTGATACCAAGATTATACAATTATTTGCCGCCATTATTCAATTACGAAAGTGCATAAAAATAAAGGGGGTTATTTGTATTAAATGTAGCCACGTTTATTTCATCATCTTATTGTAGGGGGATGAATTTTGTGGTATTATTTTACAGAGGTGATTTTATGCGCTATGCTGCAGACCACGATTATCACATTCATTCAACGGTTTCACCCTGTTGCCACGATGAAAATCAGACCCCCGAGGCAATATTGAAATATGCTAAAGAGAATAATTTTAAAAAGGTGTGCCTGACAAATCATCTGTGGGATGAAAAGGTGCAAAGCGAAGCCGAATGGCACGACGGTCAACGCTTTTGCTGTCTTGAGTCGGTTTTGCCCTTGCCCAAGGACGAGCAGGTGGATTTTTTGTTCGGTGCCGAAATAGATATGGACTATAATTTTGTTCTGGGTGTTAGCCCCGAAAGATATGACGTATTCGACTTTATGGTAATATCCACAACCCATCTGCACCTTGCGGGGAATACCGTAAGGACAAAAATACAATCACCCGAGGAAGCGGCAGAGCAATGGGTTTTACGCTTTAAAGAATTGCTTAAAAAGGACCTGCCGTGGCACAAAACGGGTATTGCACACCTGACCTGCGGACATATTATGAAGGGCAGAACTGCCGAGGTTTTACCCTTTATTGACGATGCAACACTTTACGAGCTTTTTGGGGATTCTGCTAAAAAGGGATTGGGTATCGAGCTTAACACAAAAACCCTTTTCAGCTCAGATGAGGAAAAGAATATAATGCTCAGACCCTATTACATCGCCAAGGACTGCGGGTGCAAGTTTTATCTTGGCAGCGACTCCCATAAAAACGAAGCCCTTAAGGGTGCCAAGGATAATTTTGAACGCATAATAACCCTTCTTGATTTGCAGGAAGAGGATAAATTCAGGCTATAAAATACAGCCAAAATATTTTTGAAAAAATTTTTAAAAAAGTGTTGACAAATCCGCTTTTAGGTGGTATAGTATCTAAGCACTCGCGAGAGTGGCGGAATCGGCAGACGCGCACGTTTGAGGGGCGTGTGGTAATCCCGTACGGGTTCAAGTCCCGTCTCTCGCACCAAGACCTTGGTTATTTGACCAAGGTCTTTTTTCTTTTTTCAAAAGATGTTTGATAACAAATAAAGATAAACATAAAATTGATATGGGATTATTTCTATTATAGTTTCGATTCTCGTTATTTACATTTACTACAAAAAATGCTATCATAATTATAGAACATCTTTTTCGTAAAAATTTACTTTCATTATTTTTAAAAGAGCAATGTGTACCCTAACTAAATTCAATTAAACCAGAGGAATTTTATGATTGGATTAATATAAAAAAATAAAACTATAGTTTAGAAAAAAGCAAAATGGGCAATTGATACACAACAAAACATTTATTTATCGATATTGTGAGGACACTATGAATTATATTGGTTCTAAATATTCTTTAATAGATTTCTTAGAGGAATCTATTAATAAAACCTTAAAATTGTGCGGCGAAGATAGAAAACCATCCGAAATGGTATTTGCCGATTTGTTTGCTGGAACAGGTGTAGTTAGCGGTTCATTTAAAAAACAGGGCTATTCTATAATAGCAAACGACATTCAATACTATAGTTACGTTATAACAAAACACATGATTGAAAATAACGGAAACTTGGATAAAAAACATTGCAATGAACTTATTGATGAACTGAATGGTTTGGTTGGGATAGAAGGTTTCATTTATAAAAACTATTCTTACGAAGGAACAGCAGAACAAGAATTCAGAAGAATGTATTTTTCGGAATACAATGCTAAGAAATGTGATGCGATAAGAACTACTATCGAAGAATGGCTGGTTAATGGTAAAATAAATGAAAATGAATACTTTTTCCTGCTAGGTTCTTTAATCAACAGTATTGACAAATGCGCTAATACTGCCTCAGTGTACGGAGCTTTTTTGAAAAAACTAAAGAAATCCGCATTGAAAGAAATGGAATTATCACCACTTCCAATCATGCAAGGTTCTGTTGAATGCAAAGTTTATAATGAAGATATTAGTAAGCTAATTAAAAAAGTTTCGGGCGATATTCTTTATTTAGATCCTCCATACAATGCCCGCCAGTATTGTTCTAATTATCATATGCTTGAAACGATAGCAAAATATGACAATCCCGAAATCAAAGGTAAAACGGGATTGAGAAATTATGAAGAGCAAAAAAGTGTGTTTTGTATGAAAAATAAAGTTGAAGAAGCGTTTGCTGAATTGATTAAAAACGCAAAATTCAAATACATATTTTTAAGTTATAACAACGAGGGATTAATGTCTTTTGATACTATCGAAAAAACAATGAAAAAATATGGTAAATATAAAGTCTATATGCAACAATATCGTCGTTTTAAAGCGGATAATGCAAGAGATTGTAAATCTGATTCAACGATTGAATATTTACACTGCTTAATAAAGGAGTAAACTATGGAAGAAACTTTGGTAAGAAACGTGGGCAAATCGCACACAATGTAAAAGAAGCGTTGACTACTACATATAATTTCTCAATTGAAAAAACTGCAATAAATGCGTTGCTTAATGACACATTAAGCGAAATCGATAAAAAAGTGGAAAGGTTAATTTGATTATGGGTAGGATAAACGACCTTGATATGTCAAAATGGAAGGAAATTAACGATGTGTGGCTAGATAGTCTTTGGATAATTCCACAAAGAGATAATTCTGGAGCTCATGATGGTCATTATCACGGAAATTTCGTTCCTCAAATTCCGCATCAGCTTTTGACACGATACACAAAGGCTGGAGATTTTGTTTTAGACCCTTTCGCAGGAAGTGGAACTACCTTGATAGAAGCTCAACGAATGGGAAGAAACTCTATAGGCATCGAATTACAACAAGATGTAGCAATGGAAGCTATTAAAAGAATTCACTCAGAACAAAGAGAAGGAATTATAGCTGATACTTTTGTGGATGATAGCAGAACATTTGACACGAATAGAATATTAAGCACATACAATATTAAAAATGTGCAGTTTATAATTTATCATCCTCCATATTGGGATATTATAAAATTTAGTGAAGACGGAAACGATTTATCTAATGCTAAAACCTTAGAGGCATTCATAGAAAATTTCCGATTAGTTGTACGAAACACTTCGGCAATATTGGAAAAAGGAAGATATTGTGCTGTAGTAATCGGAGATAAGTATGCAAATAGCCAACTAGTCCCGCTGGGCTTCTACTGTATGCAAGCAATGCAGCAAGAAGGGCTAACTCTTAAAGCCACGATTGTAAAGAATTTTGAAGAAACTAAGGGCAAAGCAAATCAAAAAGCCCTTTGGAGACAAAGAGCTTTACAAAATGGCTTGTATCTATTTAAACACGAATATATTTTCTTATTCAAAAAGGAGAAGTGAAACACTTCTCCTTTTTGTTTTACAAGTATTTATTTAGTTCTATTTTATTGCCGACAATTTCAAAGCCAATATACTCCAAATCTCCAACATCAACATTTGTTATATCAAATTTGAAACTCTGATAATGGTCTTTGAGCGCATTCGAAAGTTTTCCTTTTGCCACAATACACGGAATTACGTGTATCTTTTTATGCGCATACTTAGGAATAACATAATATGATAACCATTCTAAGTACCAAGGAATCTGATAGTCTACAATAGCTCTACTAGGTGCTTCATCTTTTAACTCTATCAACTTTATAAACACATCATTATCTGTTTCTTGCTTTAAAACAAGATCAATACGTTGCATTCCAACACCACAAGATACCTCATTTCCTATCCAAACATCTTCATTCTTGAGAGGCAATAAAATATCTCTATAATCGTTGCTGTCAAAATTTTGTGTTAAATATGCTTGCAAATGGGTTTCAAAGGCATTATTGCGATTAAATTTATATAAAAGCCTGTCTTTTATATTCATTGAAGTTTGATTGCCAAGATAATCGTTTTTTTCGTTAAAAGCTTCAATTTCTTTAGTTGTTGAATTAAAAGTATAGTTTGTAGAGCCAATTATCGTATTATTGTTTTTTGCTTTTAACTTTTTTAACAAGTCATCATATTCATAATCCATTATCATTGTGCATCCGCGATTGCCTTTTAGTTTTCGATAAATCAAGCTCCAGCAGAGATCAGACGGATGTGTTTTTTCACTCAATGAATCTAAAAATTCGTGTTCTGTTATTCCTTTACTATACACGTTTTTGCCAGAAATAAGAATTCTAAATGATAAACCCTTCTTGAGTTTATCAACCAAATAGTTGTTTTCATCATTTTCGTCAAAAAATGGCAGGGATTCTGCTTGGAAGACACCATAAAACATACCCGGATCACCATTGGCTGACTGGAGATAAAAGATGATATTATCTCCAATTCTTATTCTAGAAATATCTGCAATCATTCCCACAAGCATTCTCTCGGTCGTTGCAGGATATGGAACATTTGCATTGAATAAAAAATTAGACTGTTTATCTTTTGCTCCTGTTCCCGCGAATTTATATTCAAGATGGTATTTAAATGTATTTATATCTACAACAAAAACATGTGTCATTTTATTTCTTCTCCTCCAAATGACTTCTAAATTCAATTGGATCATACCAATAACAGCCCTCACACGCGTTTTCTTCATTGTTATGAGTTGGGCCACCTTTATAGTATGCCATTGGATAACCTAGTTGCCTTGCATCATAACGAATACCCGTTCTGCGGCATTCAATGCAAAATTGACGCTTTGCATCATTTGCAGCTTTGCTTAACGGTTGAAAATCTTCATATCTTTGGTCTTCGTTAAGCATTACTCTTCCTTCGTTTTTCATTCCATTTTTATGATCAACTTCTGGATTGGATGTTCCAAGAACTACACATCGTTGAGATTGCATTGCACGTTTAATAGTAGGATCAATATAAGACGAATACGGGTCACCTGTATTAAATCCGACAGTTCGTATTGCATCTGTTCTGTTGCCTGGAGTTATGCTTTTATCTCTCTCAACAATATACTTTCTGCCGAAAGAACCATCATCCCTTGACCATCCAGCACCATTGAGAAGTTGTAATCCTTGATATTCACCTACAAATTCATCCACGCTAACCCATCTGCTACATCCATTTTCATCAACCTGAGCTAATTCTTCAAATAATTGTATTTTTGTCTTTCTTGGCATTTTGAAACTCCTTATTCAAAAGTGAAAAATTCTGCTAAACTAACATTTAATGCTGTTGCTAATTTTTCAATATTTACAATAGATATGTTGCGTTTACCACTTTCAACACTGGTTATGTATGTCCTGTCAAGTTCGACCATAGCAGCCAATTCTTCTTGACTAACACCAAGTTTATTACGTAATTCTCTTATTCTTTTTCCAACAACCTGTTTAATATCCATAATACAACCCTTCTTAACACAATGTGTATATAAATTATATCAAGAACGTGACTTATTTCACAACGGACTTTAAGTCACATTGGTTCATTGCCAAAACCTATATAATTACTAACAAAGTCAAATATTGCTTTTATTAAAGAATATATTTCAAAAAGTCTGTTCCAACTACGTTGTCTACCCTATTCCAACCGAGTGGGGTCTTTTTCTGCCCATATTCCCCAACTCCCCAAAATCTCATCTCTCGCACCAAAAAAGCGACACCCAAAAGGGTGTCGTTCTTTTTTTGGTGCAATGAAATTTGCCTGACGGCGAGTTCTATTTTCTGCGAAAGTGATATTGCTACGCAGTGATATTCGGCAAACGGATATATTGCATAAAATATAAAAACCGCAAATCCTTTAATCGGGAGTTGCGGTTTTTTCTGTATTGAACAAATTATTTACTCGTGTTACTCATTGTAAACACAAGCTCGCCGCCCTGCATAAGCTCGGCATGGGTGATATATACGTCCGTAAGCTCTTTGCCGTTAAAGGTAACCTTTTCAATGTAAACGTTTTCGGCACTTTGATTGTTTGCGGTTATTTTAAGAGCTTTGCCATTGGGCAGGGTAAGCTCGGCACTGTCAACATTGGGTGAGCCAAGCCAATATTTATCGGTTCCTGCCAATGGGTAAAAGCCCATAGCCGAGAATACGTACCACGAGCTTATTGTGCCCCCGTCATCGTTTCCGTCAAGGCCGTCAATATCGGTGCTGAAGCGGTTGTCGAGGGTCCAACGCACCCATTTCTGAGTAAGGTCGCTTCTGCCTGCATTTGCAAAAAGGTAGGGTGTATGTATATCGTGCTGATTACCAATCCAATACCCCGCACCGGGATTCCAATGGGCTCGGTTAGGTGCGGCGCCCTCCATAAATGCTTCAAGCTCAGAAACGAAGTATTCCTCGGAGCCAAAAAGCTCAATCATACCGTCAATATCGTGCATTGCGCTGTATCGCCAATGGTTTGCACTACCCTCACAGTAACAGCCCACGTACTTATCAAGGAAGGATAAGCCGAAATAGGAGTTGATTTTGGGGGTGAAATTACTGTCAAAGCTGCCGTCGGTGTTTTTTGCTCTGAAGTATTTTGTTTCGGTGTCGAATATGTTTTTGTAATAAGCGGATTTTTCGGCGTATTTTTCACCTTCCTCGGTTTTGCCCAAGGCGTAAGCAAGCTCGGAAAGTGCGCCGTCCTCCCATGCATATTCAAGGGTGTGGCTTACGCTATTGCTTACACCCTCCATATCATTGGGCACGTAGCCGTATTGATTATAATACTCCGCATACTCTCTGCCGACAATTTCCGTTTTGCCGTCGGAGGATTTTTTCATATACTCGTAAGCGGTTTCTACGTCAAAATCCCTGTAATTTTTAAGGTAGCTTTCGGTTATTACTATATTTGCAGGGTCGCCGAACATAGAACCCGCATAGCCCGCACCCATGGGCCAACGGGGAAGCTCGCCCCCTGTGTTTGCCATTTCAACAAGGCTATTAAGACAGTCCTTCTGAATCTGGGGTTCTATAAGCATATATAACGCGTGGGTGTTTCGGCAGGTATCCCACAGGGACATATCGGTTCTGTAGGTGTAGCCCTCTGCCACGTGCACCTCTTTGTCAAAGCCAAGGTATTCGCCGTTTAAATCGGTGAAATTTGTGGGCATTATCATTGTGTGATAAAGGGAGGTGTAAAAATTCTTCTTTATTTGCTCGTCGGTGCTTTCGATTTCGATGGCGGAAAGGTGATTTTCCCAATTATCGTGTGTTTTCTGTCTTACACCGTCAAAGTTAAGGTCGCCTGTTTCCTCCTGAAGATTAAGCATTGCGTTTTCTGTACTTACAAAGCTTATGCCAACCTTCAGCTCAATGCTTTCATTTTCCATAGAGCCGAAATTCAGGTCTGCGACAAGATTTTCGGCGTCACCTGAAATTGTGCAGGACTTAATTTCTTTATCGGCCTTTGCGGCAAAATACACGGGCAAGCCGTCGTATCTTTCAGAAAAAACCGCTCTGAGTACTGCACCGCCCGTAAGAATCCCCGTTTCTTCATCAAAGGATGCAAAGCCGTCCGTACAACCGTTGTCACCTGCGGCGCTTGTAACGTCAAGGGAGAGACGGGCTTCATCGGAGTGGTTAAAGGTGTACCTGTGAACACCCGTGTGCTCATCGGCAGTCATTTCCGCAAGACAACCGATTGTGTCAAGATAAACTGCATAATAGCCGACACCTGCAACCTCGTTATTGTGCGAAAAGGGAAGGGCAGTAGCTTCCTTATCTCCGATTGTTGGAGTAACCCTAAAAATGCCGTAATCCGTGGCACCCGTTCCCGAAAGTCGGGAGTGACTGAAGCCACGAATATGCCTGTTTTCATAATAATAGCCCGAGGTATTTGTTTTCATAACGAAAGCACCGCCCACGAATGCCGTGTCGGGACCAAGCCTTACTGCACCGAAGGGAGCACACGCCGCAGGGCTCAGCATACCGCAGGTCCAGGGTGTGCCACCCGTTCCCGTAAAAAGGTCAACGTATTGTGTATGCTCGCCTGTAACAAGCTCGGGCATATCCACACTTTTTAACGAAACGCCGTTTGAAATGCTACCAATAAGGGTTTCAATTGCAATAAAGCCTGAAACCAGTACTCTTACAACCTTCCACATAACTTCTCACTCCTTATAAGGGTATTTTAACACCGCTAACGATTATATTCAAGAATAAAAACGGCAACAGTTGTTTTTCTGTTGCCGTTTAGGTGTGTTTAGAAAAGTTTAATTATAACTGAATTTCTCTGCCTTTTTCTGCGGATTCGTAAATTGCACAAAGGATTTTAATCATATCAACGCCCTGTGAAGGCTTGAAAACGGGCTCGGCACCCTCGGTGAGTACGTCAACGAAGTTCTTTATATTGTGCTTGTGACCGTTTGTGTCCATTTTGCCCTTGGGTATAATGTCAAGAAGCTGACCGTTGTCCTCGGTGAAGAATTCAACCTCGTTTTCTTCCCATTTAAGACCCGCCTTTGTACCACGAAGCTCAACGTAGCGGGTTTCCTCCTTGATGTTTGATGCCCAGCTAAACTCTATCTGAAGCACCGCACCGTTATCAAAGCGAATCATACCCATTGCAAGGTCCTCAACGTCAAAGGTGCCCTCTGCCTTTGCATCACCGAATTTTGAGTTTTCAGAGTCGCTTGTGTCGTTATCTGCAAACTTTGTGTATGTGTTTGCGCTTACTGCAACGGGGGTGGGGTTGCCCATAAGCCACACCGCAAGGTCAATCATATGAACACCAAGGTCAATAAGGGGACCGCCGCCTGACTGCTCCTTAGTTGTGAACCAACCGCCCTTGCCGGGGATACCACGGCGTCTTTGCCAACCGCAACGACCGCAATAGATTTCACCCATTTTGCCGTCTTCAACAAACTTTTTGGCATACTGTGAAGCGGTAGCAAAACGGTTGTTTCTGATAACCATAAGCACCTTGCCTGCCTCGTCGGCGGCATTTTTCATTTTAAGAACCTCTGTAACGTCAATGGCGTCGGGCTTTTCGCACAAAACGTGCTTGCCCGCCTTGAAGGCATCGACGGCGATTATTGAGTGAAGGTAGTTGGGTGTGCAGATGTCAACAGCATCAATGCTCTCGTCCTTAAGGAGCTCCTTATAATCTGTGTAAACTGCCGCATCGGGGTAATATTTATCCCTGAGTGCGATGGCTCTTTCTTCGATAATATCACAGAAAGCAACAATTTCTACTCTGTCATCCTCGCAATAATTGGGGACGTGGCAACCACGACAGATACCGCCGTTACCTATAAGTGCAACCTTTAGTTTTGACATATAAATTCACTCCTATATAACAAAATCAGGTGAAGGGTCACCTGATTTTGCTGATTGTTATATTAATGTTTAATTAAGCGATAAAGAGGATTGTTTTGATGAAATCAAGAAGCATAGCGATGAAATCCTTAGTAACGGTAGCAACTGCATCAACTGTTGTGTCGGTGTAGTTGTCATCTGTCATATCGCCGTCATCACAAACGAATGCCTGTGTAAGGGTCTTGCCGCCTGCACCCTCAAGCTCTGCACGAACATAGCTGCCGATTTCGTCGCTATGAGCACGAAGCTTGATTGTTGATGAAACAACGTCGCCTGATTTCTTTGTGTTTGTCTGAATGATTTCGCCGTCTGCAATCCAGTTGATTTTGTCGCAGTTTTTACCTACGATGGTAATTGTGTCTGCGTCCTCGTCAACAAGGATGCATGTAACCATGGGATATTCTGAAACGGTTTCGTCACCGATTCTTTCGCCGTCTTCATATCTTGAAACTGCGAAGAATGCGCCGTTTTCCATAGTTGTTCTAACGTTTGCCTGTGAGAATTCGGGCATAACGAAATCCATAAACGCAGTGTCGATATCGTTAAGGTGGTGAGCGTCGTTGTTACCGAAGCCCCAAACGTTTTTGCCCTGAGGAATACAAACCTTAAGAAGCTCGTCCCAAAGGATACGGTCGCTGCTTGTGGGTCTGTCGAATGCGTTGTAAACCTCAATACCAAGGCATGAGGGATATCTTAAAAGAAGGTCTGCAAAGAACTCAACGTTACCGGGGTCACGTGCAATGCTTTCGTCACCTGCGGAGCTGAGCCAGTCACCGGGATGGTTGATGTGGGAAATACCGCCTGCTTCTTCAATGAGTCTTACCATTGTTTCGAAGTCGCCTTCTTTACCCATAACGCCCTCGGCACGGTTGTCGTTCATAAAGTAGCCGTTAACGTGGTTCTTCTGAGTAACAAGGTAGTTACCCTCAATAGCACCTGTAACGCACTTCATACCACGGTCTGTTGTACGGTATGTAAGAGCAGTTTTGTAAGTACCGTTCTGGATTGCTTCTGATTCCTCAGTTGTAAGGTGTGCCTG
Organism: Clostridia bacterium; assembly: GCA_017550105.1. GTDB lineage: Bacteria > Bacillota > Clostridia > Oscillospirales > Acutalibacteraceae > DTU089. The sequence goes on from JAFYLQ010000049.1 coordinate 64,113, forward strand.
CTCCTTCATTATTACGTAGTTGTAATAGTACAAGGGCAAAAGAGTGGGAGTCTGGTCCCATTCAACACCAATAACACCGTGGTCAGCAAAGCCGAGCACGTGGAAATCCTGATTATAATGCTCCTTAACCATTGAAGCAAGGTCAACGTTCGCATCACTGTATGTGGAGTGAGTGTGAAGGTTGGTTTTGTAGTGGTTGTCTTCGTTGCCTATGTAAGCCATAACACTTTCATAGGGGTTTGTGATTTTGTAGTCTACGCTTGAAGCGAATGTGGAAACACCTGCAATAGAGAAAAGCATTGTTGCCACAACAACAAGTGAAACTAATTTAAAAAATGACTTTTTCATTCATCATTCCTCCCTTTTAAGAGATTATAACAAGTCTGCAAAAAAGTGTCAATATAATAATGCATAATTCGTAATGCGTAATGCGTAATTATCGGGGCAAAGCCGAATTATAGATAAAGTTGATGAAAACAATAAAGTACTGTAGGGGTCAGGCTTGCCTGACCCGTTTTAGTTTGCTGTAAAATTAATGCTTTCGGGCTGGGCAAGCCACAGCCCCTACGGTGGTTGAATGCGCTAACCAACAGGAAACTAA